>NZ_LLWJ01000067.1:0-260156 GCF_001529285.1 Pseudomonas sp. TAA207
TGGGTTTAGAACGTCGTGAGACAGTTCGGTCCCTATCTGCCGTGGACGTTTGAGATTTGAGAGGGGCTGCTCCTAGTACGAGAGGACCGGAGTGGACGAACCTCTGGTGTTCCGGTTGTCACGCCAGTGGCATTGCCGGGTAGCTATGTTCGGGAAAGATAACCGCTGAAAGCATCTAAGCGGGAAACTTGCCTCAAGATGAGATCTCACTGGAACCTTGAGTTCCCTAAAGGGCCGTCGAAGACTACGACGTTGATAGGTTGGGTGTGTAAGCGCTGTGAGGCGTTGAGCTAACCAATACTAATTGCCCGTGAGGCTTGACCATATAACACCCAAGCAATTTGACTACTCGAAAGAGCATCAGATTGCGGTGTGTGAAGACGAAACGAACCGAAAGTTCGAAATACTCACAAAACACCGAAAGCTATCACATACCCAATTTGCTGAAGCGAAGCCAACTGGCTACGACTCAGTACCCGAATTTCTTGACGACCATAGAGCATTGGAACCACCTGATCCCATCCCGAACTCAGTAGTGAAACGATGCATCGCCGATGGTAGTGTGGGGTTTCCCCATGTGAGAGTAGGTCATCGTCAAGATTAAATTCCAGAATCCCTGTCTGCTCACGCAGATGGGGATTTTGTTTGTGCGCTCAAAAATATTCTTGATCCAAATTGCTGAATATTTGCGTTGTCTTCAGCGTATATGGAGACCCAGGTGCTCCCACGTTATGTAACTAATACCTAGGCATCGATGGCGCTACAGTTTCCTAATTTCAAGCATTGGCTGCATCGGGATCGGTACGGCGCCACCAAATCTTGGATAGTGCAATCCAGCGCTTTTCTATGCAGTGACGTTGTCCGTCGTTATCATGCGTACCTGATTGCGAGGCGATACGTGCATGCTGACGTTGTTGAAGCTCCTTAAAGATGGTCGTTTTCATTCTGGACAAGCTCTAGGTGCCGCGCTAGGTATCAGTCGCAGTGCCGTATGGAAGCAGCTCCAGAAGTTAGAGGTCGAATTGAACCTGCCTATTCATAAAGTTCGTGGTCGTGGCTATAAATTGGCTGCACCGCTTGAGCTTATAGATCAAGGGACATTGGCGGATTCTCACTATCCTATATCGATATTTGAGTCACTGGACTCCACCAACGCAGAGGCATTGCGTGGGGTTTCTGCGGGGAGGGCGGCGCCTTTTGTTGTCGTGGCTGAGCAACAAAGTGCAGGTCGTGGGCGACGCGGTCGCAAGTGGGTTAGTCCTTTTGCTCAAAATATTTACTACAGCTTGGTGCTTAGGATGGACGGAGGCATGCATCAACTGGAAGGGTTGAGTTTAGTTGTAGGCCTGGCTGTAATGAGTGTTTTGCGAAGTTATGACTGTTCAAGTGTGGGGCTTAAGTGGCCAAACGATTTGTTGGTCGGTAATAAAAAGATCGCGGGTATTTTGTTGGAGTTGGTGGGTGATCCAGCGGATGTGTGTCATGTGGTCATCGGTATTGGTATCAACGTAAATATGAAGGCGACAAACGAGGTTGACCAAGCGTGGACATCAATGCGATTGGAGACGGGCAAGGAGGTGAATCGTAATCTCGTTATTTTGACGCTGAGTGAGACCTTGCAGATGTATCTTGAGCGTCACGCTAAGCTAGGTTTTTCTGCCGTTCAGGCTGAGTGGGAGTCAAATCACCTGTGGGCTGGGCGTGAGGTTTCACTAATTGCCGGTGTGAACCAGGTAAATGGAACGGTCATCGGTATAGATCCGCAGGGCGCATTGCGCTTGAGCGTGGAAGGTCAGGAGAAAGTGTTCAGCGGCGGTGAGCTGAGCTTGAGGTTGCGTAATGATTCTTGAAATGGATTGTGGCAATAGTTTTATCAAGTGGCGGGTCTTGGATCGCGAGGCAGTCTTAGGTTCGGGTATAGCTGACTCAGCAACTGAATTGATAGCCGCCGTGTCAGATAATCATGATCTAAAGATTACTCATTGCCGTATGGTTAGCGTGCGCAGTGATGAGGAAACTGCGTGTTTGGTTGCTGTGCTGAGAGCTGAATTTTCTGTTGCCGTGATGTGCGCAAGCCCTGTCCGGGCCGTGGCAGGTGTCACGAATGGTTATGAGGACTTCGAGCGTCTAGGGCTAGATCGCTGGCTGGCAGTGGTGGGCGCGTTTGAGCTGTCCAAAGGTGCGTGTTTGATTTTGGACCTAGGTACGGCAGTGACCGCAGATTTTGTTGCGGCGAATGGACGGCATCTGGGTGGGTTTATTTGCCCTGGTCTCCCGCTGATGCGAGATCAGCTGCGTACACATACGCGACGGATAAAGTATGACGATCATTCTGCCGAGCAGGCTTTGCTGAGCAGCACTCCAGGTCGTACTACTGTTGAGGCGGTCGAGAGGGGATGCTTACTGATGCTTCGCGGATTTGTCCAGACTCAACTCCAATTGGCCCATGAATATTGGGGGGAGGAATTCGAGGTATTCCTTACTGGTGGGGATGCGGATTTGGTGATGTCTGCACTACCCCAGGCGCACCTGGTAAAAGATCTTGTTTTTGTCGGCTTGGCTACAGCTTGTCCTTTGTCTTGAGGTTTCTATGCGTTGGCTGTTCCTACTGCTAGTGGTGCTCAATATTTTCTACTATGTGTGGCGTCAGCAAGAGGCGCCTCCTAGGGTTAAGGAGGTCGCCTCTCTGGCGCTGTACAAAGGCAGCAAACAAGATATTCAATTGCTTAAGGAGGTCCGTCCCATAGCGCCAGGAGGGGAGGTCGTTGCGCCGCTAAGCACGTGCTTCCACCTGACTCTTCCAATCGATGGAGCTTCGCTGAGTATCATTCGCCAGAGGCTCGCAGAGACAGATGTTGCAAGCGAATTAACCGTTGATGGAGGTGCGGGCGCGCCAAGCTATCTATTCAAGATCAGCGCGCAAGGGGATGAAAAAAAGCCTGAAGTTCTTTTGCAGAATCTTGCTAATGAATTCAATGACTTCAAATACGAAAAAAAGGACTGCGGGGGGTTGCAGCTGCCGGATAGTTTGCATAGAATGGCGCCCGCTCCACAGTGAACACCTAAAAGGGTTTTTGATGTGAAGTGTGTAAGTCGCCTAAGTTGATGATTTACTTAACAAAAGCGGTTGACATAAGGTTGAAATGATGTAGAATTTCGACCAGCTCAGGAGGGGTTCCCGAGCGGCCAAAGGGATCAGACTGTAAATCTGACGTCTACGACTTCGAAGGTTCGAATCCTTCCCCCTCCACCATATTTATATCGGTCAGCATGTTTTGCGGGTGTAGTTTAGTGGTAGAACCTCAGCCTTCCAAGCTGATGATGCGGGTTCGATTCCCGCCACCCGCTCCATAACATGCTGGTTTAGAGAAGGTTTTGCTCTTGTAGCTCAGTTGGTAGAGCACACCCTTGGTAAGGGTGAGGTCAGCGGTTCAAATCCGCTCAAGAGCTCCATATAACAAGGCAGATATGAAAATATCTGCCTTTGTTTTAGCGGGCTGAATAGCTTGCCTGGAGTGTTTGCTGGTGGGCTGTTGGTTGGGTCTGCTGCTCTGGTTGGTGATTGCTTTTGTGGGTGGCACGCATTCTGCTGCTAGCAAGGTTTTCAGGTTGTCTCATGATCTGATTGCAAAAGTATTCGCATTGTTTGTTGAAAAGTCTCTCTCGGGTCGGCATAATCGGCGGCTCGATAATGTTTTAGGTCAGTAGCTCAATTGGCAGAGCGACGGTCTCCAAAACCGTAGGTTGGGGGTTCGATTCCCTCCTGACCTGCCAGATTCGTACAATGCATCTGGCTTTCTTTTCACAGGATCCTCTTTGATGACTCCCAAGGCTGAAGTTCAAGGCTCTCGCTTCGATCTCCTCAAGTGGCTAGTAGTGGTTGCGCTTGTGGTGGTTGGCGTTGTTGGGAATCAGTATTATTCTGGTTCGCCGATCCTGTATCGCGTCATCGCACTTCTTGTGATTGCTGCTGTTGCTGCCTATGTGGGTTTGCAGACTGCAAAAGGCAAGTCGTTTGCTGTCCTGGTAAAGGAAGCTCGTGCTGAAATTCGTAAAGTCGTATGGCCAACTCGCCAAGAAACTACGCAGACTACGTTGATCGTGGTGGCTGTTGTTCTTGTTATGGCGTTGCTGTTGTGGGGTTTGGATTCCCTGCTCGGCTGGCTCGTTTCCTTGATTGTTGGCTAAGGGTGTCCCGTGGCTAAGCGTTGGTACGTAGTGCATGCTTATTCGGGTTACGAAAAGCATGTTATGCGCTCTTTGATTGAGCGTATTAAGCTGGCAGGCATGGAAGAAGGCTTCGGCGAAATTCTGGTTCCCACTGAAGAAGTGGTTGAAATGCGTAATGGCCAGAAACGCAAAAGTGAGCGCAAGTTCTTCCCTGGTTATGTGTTGGTCCAAATGGACATGAACGAAGGTACTTGGCACTTGGTCAAGGATACCCCTCGTGTCATGGGCTTTATTGGTGGCACCGCTGACAAGCCAGCACCGATCACAGACAAAGAAGCAGAAGCGATTCTGCGACGTGTTGCTGATGGCAGTGATAAGCCTAAGCCGAAAACACTGTTCGAGCCGGGTGAGGTTGTTCGTGTGACCGACGGCCCGTTTGCTGATTTCAATGGCACGGTAGAAGAAGTTAACTACGAAAAGAGTCGCATCCAAGTGGCTGTGCTCATTTTCGGTCGTTCCACTCCGGTGGAGCTAGAGTTTAGCCAGGTCGAAAAGGTCTAGCTGAATACGCATCCCAACCCCATGGCTTAGGCTGTGGGGTTTTGTCGTCACTGGGATAAACACGCAAGTAACCGGGGAGCCTTTTAATTTAGGCGTCTGAACCCGTAATTGGAGTGCCTCATGGCCAAGAAAATTACCGCTTACATCAAGCTGCAAGTGAAGGCCGCTCAGGCTAACCCAAGCCCACCTGTTGGTCCGGCTCTGGGTCAGCACGGTGTGAACATCATGGAATTCTGCAAGGCTTTCAACGCCCGTACTCAGGGTATTGAGCCAGGTCTGCCGACTCCAGTGATCATCACTGTATACAGCGACCGTAGCTTCACATTCGAAACTAAGTCGACTCCTGCTTCGGTTCTGCTGAAGAAAGCGGCTGGTTTGACTAGCGGTTCCGCTCGTCCAAACACCGTTAAGGTTGGCACTGTTACCCGTGCTCAGCTGGAAGAAATCGCGAAAACCAAAAACGCGGATCTGACTGCAGCTGATCTGGATGCAGCCGTGCGTACCATCGCCGGCTCTGCTCGTAGCATGGGCCTTAACGTGGAGGGTGTGTAATGGCTAAGCTGACTAAGCGTCAAAAGGCAATCGCCGGTAAAATCGAAGCTGGCAAGTCCTACAACTTTGTAGACGCTGCCGCTCTTCTGGCTGAGCTGTCGACTGTTAAGTTCAGTGAGTCTTTTGACATCGCTGTTAACTTGGGCGTAGACCCGCGTAAATCTGACCAGGTTGTTCGTAGCGCGACTGTGCTGCCACACGGCACTGGTAAGACTGTACGTGTAGCTGTGTTCACACAGGGTCCGGCTGCTGAAGCTGCTCTGGCGGCCGGCGCTGATCGCGTTGGTATGGACGATCTGGCTGCCGAAATGAAAGGCGGCGACCTGAACTATGACGTAGTAATTGCATCCCCGGACGCAATGCGTGTTGTAGGTCAGTTGGGTCAAATCCTGGGTCCACGTGGTCTGATGCCTAACCCTAAGGTTGGTACTGTAACTCCAGACGTTGCTACCGCGGTTAAAAACGCCAAAGCTGGTCAGGTTCGTTATCGCACCGACAAAAACGGTATCATCCACACTTCCGTTGGCAAGGTCGGCTTTGATGCTGTCCAGCTGAAGGAAAACGTTGAAGCCCTGATCGCTGATCTGAAGCGTATCAAGCCTGCTTCCTCGAAAGGTATTTACGTTAAGCGCGTTACCCTGAGCACCACTATGGGCCCAGGCTTGGTCATCGACCAAGGTTCTCTGGACGCGTAAGACAAAGTTGGCGCAGTTAAATGTGCCAGTTGAAAGATTGGGGTCCCTGCCTGGCGGGGGCTATCCAAGACCGTAGGCGGTGAAAGCCTTAAACCTCAAGCCTACGCAGATGGTGCTCCCGGTTCCTTACCGAATCAGACACCAAAACGACATTCAGCCTCGGCTGAATGAAACGGTAACAAGCAGGAGTTAAACCCGTGGCAATTAAACTCGAAGACAAGAAGGCCATCGTCGCTGAAGTCAACGAGGCTGCCAAAGTTGCCCTGTCTGCTGTTGTGGCTGATGCCCGCGGTGTGACAGTAAGCGCTATGACCGGACTCCGTAAAGAGGCTCGTGAAGCAGGCGTTTACGTACGTGTTGTACGTAACACTCTGCTCAAGCGCGCAGTTGCTGACACTGACTACAGTGTTCTCAACGACGTGTTCACTGGCCCGACCTTGATTGCATTCTCCAACGAACATCCTGGCGCTGCTGCCCGTTTGTTCAAAGAGTTCGCTAAGGGTCAGGATAAGTTCGAGATTAAGGCAGCTGCGTTCGAGGGCAAGTTCCTCGCAGCTAACCAAATCGACGTACTGGCAACACTGCCGACCCGTAACGAAGCTATTTCGCAGCTGATGAGCGTGATTCAAGGCGCTACCAGCAAGCTGGCTCGTACTCTGGCTGCAGTTCGCGAGCAAAAAGAAGCTGCTGCAGCCTAAGGCTGAGCATTTTCTCTCGCGTATTTTTGTTTATTTCGATGGCCGCGTAGGCCGTCCCCCAATTCAGGAAATACAGCAATGTCTATCTCCCAAGACGATATCCTCAACGCCGTAGCTGAAATGTCGGTTCTGCAGGTTGTTGAGCTGATCAAAGCTTTCGAAGAAAAATTCGGCGTTTCGGCTGCCGCTGCTTCTGCTGGTCCAGCTGCTGCTGCCGCTGTTGTTGAAGAGCAAACTGAATTCAACGTCATGCTGCTGGAAGCTGGCGAGAAGAAAGTTAACGTGATCAAGGCTGTTCGTGAGCTGACTGGTCTGGGCTTGAAAGAAGCCAAGGCAGTAGTTGACGGCGCTCCAGCTATGGTATTGGAAGCTGTTGCTAAAGACGCAGCTGACAAAGCCAAGGCTACCTTGGAAGAAGCAGGCGCTAAAGTCGAGCTGAAATAAGCATCGACCTTGCGTATCCAGCCCAGGCGTTAAGCTGAGGCTGATGGCTGGTGGCTCATGCCACCGGCCTTTTTCCGTTATTGGCTGCCGACTGGGTCGGCGTCTCTAACGTGCTGTAACCACCCTGTGCGGTGGAGCAAACCAAGGGGTTTGCACGATTTTCTGGCTGCTCCCGTCGGGAGAGGCCAAACAAGCAGGTGACCAAGCTGGGGAACGCTGATGGCTTACTCATATACTGAGAAAAAACGTATCCGCAAGGACTTTAGCAAGTTGCCGGACGTCATGGATGTGCCGTATCTCTTGGCAATCCAGCTGGATTCGTATCGTGAATTCTTGCAGGCGGGAGCGACTAAAGATCAGTTCCGCGACGTGGGCCTGCATGCGGCCTTCAAATCCGTTTTCCCGATCATCAGCTACTCCGGCAATGCTGCGCTGGAGTATGTCGGTTATCGCTTGGGCGAACCGGCGTTTGATGTCAAAGAATGCGTGTTGCGCGGTGTAACGTACGCCGTACCTTTGCGGGTAAAAGTTCGCTTGATTATTTTCGACAAAGAATCGTCGAATAAAGCAATCAAGGACATCAAAGAGCAAGAAGTCTACATGGGTGAAATCCCCCTGATGACTGAAAACGGTACCTTTGTAATCAACGGTACTGAGCGTGTAATTGTTTCCCAACTGCACCGTTCCCCGGGCGTGTTCTTTGACCACGACCGCGGCAAGACGCACAGCTCCGGTAAACTGCTTTATTCCGCTCGCATCATCCCGTACCGCGGTTCTTGGTTGGATTTCGAATTCGACCCTAAAGACTGCGTGTTCGTGCGTATTGACCGTCGTCGCAAGCTGCCTGCATCGGTATTGCTGCGTGCGCTGGGCTACACCACTGAGCAAGTGCTGGACGCGTTTTACACCACCAACGTTTTCCACGTTCAAGGTGAAAGCATCAGCCTGGAGCTGGTTCCTCAGCGCCTGCGCGGTGAAATTGCGGCCATCGATATTACCGATGACAAAGGCAAGGTGATTGTTGAGCAGGGTCGTCGTATTACTGCTCGTCACATCAACCAGCTGGAAAAAGCCGGTATCAAAGAGCTCGTTATGCCTCTGGACTACGTCCTGGGTCGCACAACGGCCAAGGCTATCGTGCATCCGGCAACTGGCGAAATCATTGCTGAGTGCAACACCGAACTGACCACTGAGATTCTGGCTAAAATTGCCAAGAGCCAGGTTGTTCGTATTGAAACGTTGTACACCAACGATATCGACTGCGGTCCGTTCGTCTCCGACACTCTGAAGATCGACTCCACCAGCAACCAATTGGAAGCCCTGGTCGAGATCTATCGCATGATGCGTCCCGGCGAGCCGCCAACCAAAGACGCTGCCGAAACCTTGTTCAACAACCTGTTCTTCAGTCCTGAGCGTTATGACCTGTCTGCGGTCGGCCGGATGAAGTTCAACCGTCGTATCGGTCGTACCGAAATCGAAGGTTCGGGTGTGTTGTGCAAAGAAGATATCGTCGCGGTACTGAAGACTTTGGTCGACATCCGTAACGGTAAAGGCATCGTCGATGACATCGACCACCTGGGTAACCGTCGTGTTCGCTGTGTAGGCGAAATGGCTGAAAACCAGTTCCGCGTTGGCTTGGTACGTGTTGAGCGTGCGGTCAAAGAGCGTCTGTCGATGGCTGAAAGCGAAGGCCTGATGCCGCAAGACCTGATCAACGCGAAGCCAGTCGCTGCCGCGGTGAAAGAGTTCTTCGGTTCCAGCCAGCTTTCCCAGTTCATGGACCAGAACAACCCGCTGTCCGAGATCACCCACAAGCGCCGTGTTTCTGCACTGGGCCCGGGCGGTTTGACGCGTGAGCGTGCCGGCTTTGAAGTTCGTGACGTACACCCGACTCACTACGGCCGTGTTTGCCCTATTGAGACTCCGGAAGGTCCGAACATCGGTCTGATCAACTCCTTGGCTGCCTATGCGCGCACCAACCAGTACGGCTTCCTTGAGAGCCCGTACCGCGTGGTGAAAGACGCTTTGGTGACCGACGAGATCGTTTTCCTGTCCGCCATCGAAGAAGCTGATCACGTGATCGCTCAGGCTTCGGCCACGATGAACGACAAGAAAGTGCTGGTCGACGAATTGGTAGCTGTCCGCCACTTGAACGAATTCACCGTTAAGGCGCCGGAAGACGTCACCTTGATGGACGTATCGCCCAAGCAGGTAGTGTCGGTTGCAGCGTCGCTGATCCCGTTCCTGGAGCACGATGACGCCAACCGTGCGTTGATGGGTTCCAACATGCAGCGTCAAGCTGTACCGACCCTGCGCGCTGACAAGCCGCTGGTAGGTACCGGCATGGAGCGTAACGTAGCTCGTGACTCCGGCGTTTGCGTCGTGGCTCGTCGTGGCGGCGTAATCGACTCTGTTGATGCAAGCCGTATCGTGGTTCGTGTTGCTGATGACGAAGTTGAGACTGGCGAAGCCGGTGTCGACATCTACAACCTGACCAAATACACCCGATCCAACCAGAACACGTGCATCAACCAGCGTCCGCTGGTTCGCAAGGGTGATCGTGTTCAGCGTAGCGACATCATGGCCGACGGCCCGTCCACCGATATGGGTGAACTGGCATTGGGTCAGAACATGCGCATCGCGTTCATGGCCTGGAACGGTTACAACTTCGAAGACTCCATCTGCTTGTCGGAACGCGTTGTTCAAGAAGATCGCTTTACCACGATCCACATTCAGGAACTGACCTGTGTGGCGCGTGACACCAAGCTTGGGCCTGAAGAGATCACTGCGGACATCCCTAACGTGGGTGAAGCTGCACTGAACAAACTGGACGAAGCCGGTATTGTTTACGTAGGTGCTGAAGTTGGCGCTGGCGACATTCTGGTGGGTAAGGTCACTCCGAAAGGCGAGACCCAGCTGACACCAGAAGAGAAGCTGTTGCGTGCAATCTTCGGTGAAAAAGCCAGCGACGTTAAAGACACTTCCCTGCGTGTACCTACCGGTACCAAAGGCACGGTAATTGACGTTCAGGTTTTCACTCGTGACGGCGTAGAGCGTGATGCTCGTGCCCTGTCGATCGAGAAAACCCAGCTGGACGAGATCCGCAAGGATTTGAACGAAGAGTTCCGTATCGTTGAAGGCGCCACTTTCGAACGTCTGCGCTCTGCACTGGTTGGCCGTATTGCCGAAGGTGGAGCTGGTCTGAAGAAAGGTCAGGAAATCACCCATGAAATCCTGGACGGTCTTGAGCATGGTCAGTGGTTCAAACTGCGCATGGCTGAAGATGCTCTGAACGAGCAGCTTGAAAAGGCTCAGGCTTACATCATCGATCGCCGTCGTCTGCTGGACGACAAGTTCGAAGACAAGAAGCGCAAACTGCAGCAAGGCGATGACCTGGCTCCAGGCGTGCTGAAAATCGTCAAGGTTTACCTGGCAATCCGTCGTCGCATCCAGCCGGGTGACAAGATGGCTGGTCGTCACGGTAACAAAGGTGTGGTCTCCGTGATCATGCCGGTTGAAGACATGCCGTACGATGCCAATGGCACCCCGGTCGATGTTGTTCTCAACCCGTTGGGCGTACCTTCGCGTATGAACGTTGGTCAGATTCTCGAAACTCACCTGGGCCTCGCTGCCAAAGGTTTGGGCGAGAAGATCAACCTCATGATTGAAGAGCAACGCAAGGTCGCTGACCTGCGTAAGTTCTTGCATGAGATCTACAACGAAATTGGCGGTCGTCAAGAAAGCCTGGATGACTTCTCCGATCAGGAAATCCTGGATCTGGCGAAGAACCTTCGTGGCGGTGTGCCGATGGCCACCCCGGTGTTTGACGGTGCAAAAGAAAGCGAAATCAAGGCAATGCTACGTCTGGCAGACTTGCCGGACAGCGGCCAGATGGTGCTGACAGATGGTCGTACCGGCAACAAGTTCGAGCGTCCGGTTACCGTTGGCTACATGTACATGCTGAAGCTGAACCACTTGGTGGACGACAAGATGCACGCTCGTTCTACCGGTTCTTACAGCCTGGTTACCCAGCAGCCGCTGGGTGGTAAGGCACAGTTCGGTGGTCAGCGTTTCGGGGAGATGGAGGTCTGGGCGCTGGAAGCCTACGGCGCGGCATACACTCTGCAAGAAATGCTCACAGTGAAGTCGGACGATGTGAACGGTCGTACCAAGATGTACAAAAACATCGTGGACGGCGATCACCGTATGGAGCCGGGCATGCCCGAGTCCTTCAACGTGTTGATCAAAGAAATTCGTTCCCTCGGCATCGATATCGATCTGGAAACCGAATAACACGTGACGCGAATCGAGAGCGGGGCTGTGATGCCCGCTCTCTGCTCCGCCAGGAGGAAAGGCCTTGAAAGACCTACTGAATTTGCTGAAAAACCAGGGTCAAGTCGAAGAGTTCGACGCCATCCGTATTGGATTGGCATCGCCTGAGATGATCCGTTCGTGGTCGTTCGGTGAAGTTAAAAAGCCGGAAACCATTAACTACCGTACGTTCAAACCTGAACGTGACGGCCTGTTCTGCGCCAAAATCTTTGGCCCGGTCAAGGATTACGAGTGCCTGTGCGGTAAGTACAAGCGCTTGAAGCACCGCGGTGTGATCTGTGAGAAGTGTGGCGTTGAAGTTGCACTGGCCAAGGTCCGTCGCGAGCGCATGGCTCACATCGAGCTGGCTTCGCCAGTGGCTCACATCTGGTTCCTGAAATCGCTGCCGTCCCGTATCGGCTTGTTGATGGACATGACCCTGCGTGATATCGAACGCGTTCTCTACTTCGAGAGCTATGTCGTTATCGATCCGGGCATGACCACTCTGGAAAAAGGTCAGCTGCTGAACGATGAGCAGTATTTTGAAGCGCTGGAAGAGTTCGGCGACGACTTCGATGCCCGCATGGGTGCTGAAGCTGTTCGTGAACTGCTGCACGCTATCGACCTGGAACACGAGATTGGCCGTCTGCGCGAAGAAATTCCGCAAACCAACTCCGAAACCAAAATCAAGAAGCTGTCCAAGCGCCTGAAGTTGATGGAAGCCTTCCTGGGTTCCGGCAACCTTCCTGAGTGGATGGTGCTGACCGTTCTGCCGGTTCTGCCACCAGATCTGCGTCCTTTGGTGCCGCTGGATGGTGGTCGCTTCGCGACTTCCGACCTCAACGATCTGTATCGTCGAGTGATCAACCGTAACAACCGCTTGAAGCGCCTGCTTGATCTGTCCGCTCCGGACATCATCGTGCGTAACGAAAAGCGTATGTTGCAAGAAGCGGTCGACGCCTTGCTCGACAACGGCCGTCGTGGTCGCGCTATTACTGGTTCCAACAAGCGTCCTCTGAAATCCTTGGCTGACATGATCAAGGGTAAGCAAGGTCGTTTCCGTCAGAACTTGCTCGGTAAGCGTGTTGACTACTCGGGTCGTTCGGTAATTACCGTAGGTCCGACCCTGCGTCTGCACCAGTGCGGTCTGCCGAAAAAAATGGCTCTCGAGCTATTCAAACCGTTCATTTTCGGCAAGCTGGAAATGCGTGGTCTGGCGACTACCATCAAAGCAGCCAAGAAGATGGTTGAGCGCGAGCTGCCAGAGGTTTGGGACGTTCTCGCTGAGGTTATTCGCGAACACCCGGTACTTCTCAACCGTGCACCGACCCTTCACCGTCTGGGTATCCAGGCGTTTGAACCGGTACTGATCGAAGGTAAGGCTATCCAGCTGCACCCGCTGGTCTGTGCTGCGTACAACGCCGACTTCGACGGTGACCAAATGGCCGTGCACGTACCGCTGACACTGGAAGCCCAGCTGGAAGCGCGTGCGTTGATGATGTCGACCAACAACATTCTGTCGCCAGCCAACGGTGAGCCAATCATCGTTCCGTCGCAGGACGTTGTATTGGGTCTGTACTACATGACGCGTGAAGCGATCAACGCCAAAGGCGAAGGTCGTGTGTTCGCTGACTTGCAAGAAGTTGACCGTGTATTCCGTGCAGGCGAAGCCGCACTGCATGCCAAGGTTAAGGTTCGCATCAGCGAAACCGTCAATGACCGTGATGGCGGCAGCGTGAGCAACACCCGTATCGTCGACACCACTGTCGGCCGTGCGCTGTTGTTCCAGGTTGTGCCAAAAGGTCTGTCGTACGACGTCGTCAACTTGCCGATGAAGAAAAAAGCGATCTCCAAACTGATCAACCAGTGCTACCGCGTGGTTGGTTTGAAAGAGACTGTGATCTTCGCCGACCAGTTGATGTACACAGGTTTTGCTTACTCGACCATTTCTGGCGTTTCCATCGGTGTTAACGACTTCGTTATCCCGGATGAAAAAGCGCGCATCATCGCGGCTGCAACCGATGAAGTGAAAGAAATCGAAAGTCAGTACGCCTCCGGCCTGGTAACCCAGGGCGAGAAGTACAACAAAGTAATCGACCTTTGGTCGAAAGCGAACGACGAAGTCTCCAAGGCAATGATGTCCAACCTCTCGAAAGAGAAGGTTATCGATCGTCACGGCGTTGAAGTTGAGCAAGAGTCGTTCAACTCGATGTACATGATGGCCGACTCCGGTGCTCGAGGTTCTGCTGCGCAGATCCGTCAGCTGGCCGGTATGCGTGGTCTGATGGCCAAGCCGGACGGCTCCATCATCGAAACGCCAATTACTGCGAACTTCCGTGAAGGTTTGAGCGTACTTCAGTACTTCATCTCCACTCACGGTGCTCGTAAGGGTCTTGCGGATACGGCCTTGAAAACGGCTAACTCCGGTTACCTGACGCGTCGTCTGGTAGACGTAGCTCAAGACTTGGTTGTGACTGAGGTTGACTGCGGTACCGAACACGGTCTGCTGATGACTCCGCACATCGAAGGCGGCGACGTTGTGGAGCCGTTGGGTGAGCGCGTTCTGGGTCGAGTTATCGCCCGTGACGTATTCAAGCCGGGCACCGAAGAAGTTATCGTTCCTGCGGGCACTCTGGTAGACGAGAAGTGGGTTGAGTTCATCGAGCTGAACAGCATCGATGAAGTGATCGTGCGCTCGCCAATCAGCTGTGAAACGCGCTTCGGTATCTGTGCCAAGTGCTACGGCCGTGACTTGGCTCGTGGTCACCAGGTGAACATCGGTGAAGCTGTCGGCGTAATCGCTGCTCAGTCGATTGGTGAGCCGGGTACACAGCTGACAATGCGTACGTTCCACATCGGTGGTGCGGCAAGCCGGACCTCTGCTGCTGACAGCGTCCAGGTCAAAAATGGCGGTACTGTCCGTCTGCATAACCTGAAGCATGTTGAGCGCGTAGACGGTTGCCTGGTTGCTGTGTCCCGTTCCGGTGAGCTGGCCATCGCTGATGACTTCGGTCGTGAGCGTGAGCGTTACAAGCTGCCGTACGGTGCCGTGATTTCGGTTAAAGAAGGTGACAAGGTTGACGCTGGCTCTATCGTAGCCAAGTGGGATCCGCACACTCACCCAATCGTTACCGAAATGAAAGGTACTGTGACCTACGTAGGCATGGAAGAAGGCATCACGATCAAGCGTCAGACTGACGAATTGACCGGTATGACCAACATCGAAGTGCTTGATGCCAAAGACCGTCCAGCTGCCGGCAAAGACATTCGTCCAGCCGTCAAGATGGTGGGTGTCGATGGTAAAGATCTGCTGTTGCCAGGTACTGACGTACCGGCTCAGTACTTCTTGCCAGCCAACGCCTTGGTCGGTGTAGCGGATGGTGCGGAAATCGCGATCGGTGACGTTATCGCTCGTATTCCGCAAGAAACTTCGAAAACTCGAGACATCACCGGTGGTCTGCCACGCGTTGCTGACTTGTTCGAAGCGCGTCGTCCGAAAGAAGCCTCTATTTTGGCTGAAGTCAGCGGCACCATCGCGTTCGGTAAAGAAACCAAAGGCAAGCGCCGTCTGGTTATTACCCCGAACGACGGTACTGATCCGTACGAAGAGCTGATTCCAAAGTGGCGTCACCTGAACGTCTTCGAAGGCGAGCAAGTGAACCGCGGCGAAGTTATCTCCGACGGTCCTAGCGATCCACATGACATCCTGCGTCTGCTGGGTGTGAGTGCGTTGGCCAAGTACATCGTTAACGAGATCCAGGACGTTTACCGTCTGCAAGGCGTAAAAATCAACGATAAGCACATCGAGACCATTCTGCGTCAGATGCTGCGTAAAGTTGAGATTGCCGAGTCGGGTGATTCCACCTTCATCAAGGGCGACCAGATGGAGTTGACTCAGGTATTGACCGAGAACGAGCGTTTGGGTGGCGAAGACAAATTCGTATCCAAGTTCACTCGCGTTCTGCTGGGTATCACCAAGGCATCGTTGTCGACTGAGTCGTTCATCTCTGCAGCCTCTTTCCAAGAGACCACACGAGTACTGACCGAAGCAGCGGTAACCGGCAAGCGCGATTATCTGCGTGGCCTGAAAGAAAACGTTGTCGTGGGTCGATTGATCCCGGCAGGTACCGGTTTGGCATACCACAGCGAGCGCAAGCGTCGTCGTGAAGCTGACAAACCGTTGCGCGTGAGCGCCAGTGAAGTGGAAGCTGCACTGACCGAAGCGCTGAACTCGAGCGGTAACTGAGTTCTGCGGTAAATGAAGGTAGGCCCCGGCTCTTCCGTTCATCGAACCGAGGTCATTAACCTCGGTTTGATGTGGCGTAAGGTCGGGGCCTTGCCTTGACTGGGGACAAGATCCTCTTTAGACTCTTGTACCCCTAAATTTGGCGGGAATTCGTTCCTGCCATTTTGCTTTTCTTGCAAGACAATAGCGTCGCAAGACAACAGTGGAGCTAGTAGATGGCAACTATCAACCAGCTGGTACGTCAGCCGCGTAAGCGTATCGTCGAGAAATCCGACGTGCCTGCGCTGCAAAACTGCCCGCAACGTCGTGGCGTATGCACCCGTGTGTATACAACTACGCCGAAAAAACCTAACTCGGCACTGCGTAAAGTATGCCGTGTGCGCCTGACCAACGGTTTCGAGGTTTCCTCGTACATCGGTGGTGAAGGTCACAACCTGCAAGAGCACAGCGTGGTACTGATTCGTGGCGGTCGTGTAAAAGACTTGCCAGGTGTTCGTTATCACACCGTTCGCGGCTCTTTGGATACTTCCGGCGTTAAAGGTCGTAACCAAGGTCGTTCGAAGTACGGTACCAAGAAGCCGAAGTAGTATTCGGTTGCTGGTAAATAATGCAGATTTCTTTTTTTCTGAGTCGATAAGAGTAAGGTCGGGCGTGCATCCACTGGGTGTAATGGTTCCGAGCTAACCTGAAGACCGTTTGAGGGCTTATCCATGCCAAGAAGACGCGTAGCAGCCAAGCGCGATGTGCTTGACGATCCAAAATACGGAAGCCAAATCCTGGCGAAGTTCATGAACCACGTGATGGAAAGCGGCAAAAAAGCCGTTGCCGAGCGTATCGTTTATGGCGCGCTGGAAAAGGTTAAAGAACGCAAGAACAGCGATCCCCTGGAAATCTTCGAGAAAGCTCTCGACGCCATCGCTCCGCTGGTCGAAGTGAAGTCGCGCCGTGTAGGCGGTGCTACTTACCAGGTTCCGGTCGAAGTTCGCCCGTCCCGTCGTAACGCCCTGGCAATGCGCTGGTTGGTAGACTTCGCCCGCAAGCGCGGCGAGAAGTCTATGGCTCTGCGCTTGGCTGGCGAACTGTTGGATGCTGCCGAAGGCAAGGGCGCAGCAGTTAAGAAGCGTGAAGACGTGCACCGTATGGCTGAAGCTAACAAGGCTTTCTCGCACTACCGCTTCTAATTTCAGCGCTACTCATTTTGCGAGGGCTTTATGGCTCGTACTACTCCGATTAATCGCTACCGTAACATCGGTATCGTTGCTCACGTGGATGCTGGTAAAACCACCACCACCGAGCGCGTCCTTTTTTACACTGGCAAAAGTCACAAAATGGGCGAGGTGCATGATGGCGCCGCGACCACAGACTGGATGGTTCAGGAGCAGGAGCGTGGTATTACCATTACTTCTGCTGCTATTACCGCCTTCTGGAAAGGTTCTGCCAAGCAGTACAAGGACGAGCACCGCTTCAACGTAATCGATACTCCGGGTCACGTAGACTTCACTATTGAAGTTGAGCGTTCCCTGCGTGTACTCGATGGTGCAGTTGTTGTTTTCTGCGGCACGTCGGGTGTTGAGCCTCAGTCGGAAACCGTATGGCGTCAAGCCAACAAATACGGTGTTCCACGTCTTGTTTACGTAAACAAGATGGACCGTGCAGGTGCAAACTTCCTGCGTGTGATCGAGCAGATCAAAAAGCGTCTGGGTCACACTCCGGTGCCTATCCAGCTCGCTATCGGTTCTGAAGACAACTTCCAGGGTCAGATTGATCTGATCAACATGGAAGCTGTGTACTGGAACGATGCTGATAAAGGTATGGTTCCTGTTCGTAAGCCTATCCCTGCTGAACTGCAGGAACTGGCTGACGAATGGCGCGACAACATGGTCCAGGCTGCTGCCGAAGCCAATGAAGAGCTGATGAACAAGTACCTCGAAGGTGAAGAATTTACCATCGAAGAAATCAAGGCGGCTCTGCGTCAGCGTACTATCGCTGGTGAGATCGTCTTGGCTGTTTGCGGTTCTTCCTTCAAGAACAAGGGTGTTCCCCTGGTTCTCGACGCCGTTATCGACTTCTTGCCTGCGCCAACCGATATTCCTGCCATCAAGGGTACTGACCCGGATGACGAGACTATCGAGCTGGAGCGTCATGCAGACGACAACGAGCCGTTCTCGGCATTGGCGTTCAAGATCGCGACTGACCCATTCGTGGGTACTTTGACTTTTGTTCGAGTTTACTCGGGCGTGTTGAACTCCGGTGACGGTGTAATCAACTCGGTTAAAGGCAAGAAAGAGCGTGTGGGTCGTATGGTGCAAATGCACGCAAACGCCCGTGAAGAAATCAAGGAAGTACGCGCTGGTGACATCGCGGCCTTGATCGGCATGAAGGACGTCACCACGGGTGAGACTTTGTGCAACGCTGACAAGCCAATCATTCTGGTTCGTATGGACTTCCCGGAGCCGGTTATTTCGGTTGCCGTTGAGCCGAAGACCAAGGATGACCAGGAAAAAATGGGTGTCGCTCTGGGCAAACTTGCTCAGGAAGATCCATCTTTCCGCGTAAAAACTGATGAAGAAACTGGTCAAACGATCATTTCTGGCATGGGCGAGCTGCACTTGGACATCCTGGTTGACCGGATGCGCCGTGAGTTCAACGTCGAAGCTAACATCGGTAAGCCTCAGGTTTCGTATCGTGAGCGCATCACGAAGAGCTGTGAGATCGAAGGCAAGTTCGTTCGCCAGTCCGGCGGTCGTGGCCAGTTTGGTCACTGCTGGATCCGTTTTGCTCCTGCTGACGAAGGTCAGGAAGGTCTGCAATTCGTGAACGAAGTGGTAGGTGGTGTGGTTCCTAAGGAATACATCCCGGCTATCCAGAAGGGTATCGAAGAGCAGATGAAGAACGGTGTTGTTGCCGGTTATCCGCTGATCGGCCTGAAGGCTACCGTGTTTGATGGTTCTTACCACGACGTCGACTCCAACGAGATGGCGTTTAAGGTGGCTGCTTCCATGGCTACCAAGCAATTGGCCTCCAAAGGTGGCGGTGAGTTGCTTGAGCCGATCATGGCGGTAGAGGTTGTTACACCTGAAGACTATATGGGTGACGTGATGGGCGACTTGAATCGTCGTCGCGGCATGATCCAGGGTATGGAAGATACGGTCTCCGGCAAAGTAATTCGTGCTGAAGTGCCGTTGGGTGAAATGTTCGGTTATGCGACCGACGTTCGTTCCATGTCTCAGGGTCGCGCAAGCTACTCTATGGAATTCAAAAAATACGATACAGCGCCGTCGCACATCGTCGAAGCTGTTACTAAAAAACAAGGCTGATTTAGTTCAGTCCTTTAGGCAAGGAGTTAATTGTCGTGGCTAAAGAAAAATTTGATCGTTCCCTACCGCACGTCAACGTTGGCACTATCGGTCACGTTGACCATGGTAAAACCACGCTGACTGCAGCTCTGACTCGTGTTTGCTCCGAAGTTTTCGGTTCTGCAATCGTTGACTTCGATAAAATCGACAGCGCGCCAGAAGAAAAAGCTCGTGGTATCACCATCAACACTGCGCACGTTGAATACAACTCGCACATTCGTCACTACGCTCACGTTGACTGCCCAGGTCACGCTGACTATGTGAAGAACATGATCACCGGTGCTGCCCAGATGGACGGCGCTATCCTGGTTTGTTCGGCCGCTGATGGTCCGATGCCACAAACCCGTGAGCACATCCTGCTGTCCCGTCAGGTTGGCGTTCCGTACATCGTGGTCTTCCTGAACAAGGCTGACCTGGTAGACGACGCTGAGCTGCTGGAACTGGTTGAGATGGAAGTTCGTGACCTGCTGTCGACTTACGACTTCCCGGGCGACGACACTCCGATCATCATCGGTTCGGCTCGTATGGCGCTGGAAGGCAAAGACGACAACGAAATGGGCACCACTGCCGTTCGTAAGCTGGTTGAAACTCTGGATACCTACATTCCAGATCCGGTTCGCGTAATCGACAAGCCGTTCCTGATGCCAATCGAAGACGTATTCTCGATCTCTGGTCGCGGTACTGTTGTGACTGGTCGTATCGAGCGCGGTATCGTTCGCGTTCAAGATCCGCTGGAAATCGTTGGTCTGCGTGACACGACTGTTACCACTTGCACCGGCGTTGAAATGTTCCGCAAGCTGCTTGACGAAGGTCGTGCAGGCGAGAACTGCGGCGTTCTGTTGCGTGGCACCAAGCGTGACGACGTTGAGCGTGGCCAGGTTCTGGTTAAGCCAGGTTCGGTTAAGCCGCACACCAAGTTCGAAGCAGAAGTTTATGTTTTGAGCAAGGAAGAAGGCGGTCGTCACACTCCGTTCTTCAAAGGCTACCGTCCTCAGTTCTACTTCCGTACAACTGACGTAACTGGTAACTGCGAACTGCCGGAAGGCGTTGAGATGGTAATGCCAGGCGACAACATCAAAATGGTTGTCACCCTGATCAAAACTATCGCAATGGAAGACGGTCTGCGTTTCGCAATCCGTGAAGGCGGTCGTACTGTAGGCGCTGGCGTTGTAGCCAAAATCATCGAGTAATCGATGATCGCTTAAAAAGGCCCCCGCTCAGCGGGGGCTTTTTTTATTGAGTTGACACCCTGTTGGGCCGTCTATAGAATTGCGCCTCCTTTTAACGGGCGTATTGCGCTCGGTGGGAATAGCAATCGGAGTCTGAAATCCAATGCAAAATCAGCAAATCCGTATCAGGTTGAAGGCTTTTGACCATCGCCTGATCGACCAATCAACCCAGGAAATCGTGGAAACCGCGAAACGTACTGGTGCTCAGGTTCGTGGTCCAATTCCACTGCCTACTCGTAAAGAGCGGTTCACCGTTCTGGTCTCTCCGCACGTTAACAAAGACGCGCGTGACCAGTACGAGATCCGTACTCATAAGCGCGTACTGGACATCGTCCAGCCAACGGATAAAACCGTTGACGCTCTTATGAAGCTAGATCTGGCGGCCGGTGTGGAAGTACAGATCAGCCTCGGCTAAGACTTGGGTCTTAGTCGTGTAACGCTCTGAAATGGGCGGCCATAGCGGGTGAAAGCCCCGTACACTCATGAGGTTTACAACATGACTATTGGTGTAGTCGGTCGTAAATGCGGTATGACCCGTATTTTCACCGAAGAAGGTGTCTCCATTCCGGTCACGGTCATTGAGATCGAGCCGAATCGCGTCACCCAGTTCAAAACTGAAGAAACCGATGGCTATCGTGCAGTGCAAGTCACTGTCGGCGAGCGTCGCGCTTCGCGTGTAACTGCTGCTCAGGCGGGTCACTTCGCTAAAGCAAACGTTGCAGCCGGTCGTACCGTAATGGAATTCCGTCTTGAAGAAGGCGAGTACCAGGCAGGCGATCTGATCAACGCTGAAATCTTCACCGCAGGTCAGATGGTCGATGTGACCGGTCAGTCCAAAGGTAAAGGCTTCCAGGGTACGATCAAGCGTTGGAATTTCCGTGGCCAAGATAACACTCACGGTAACTCCGTTTCCCACCGCGTCCCGGGCTCTATTGGCCAGTGCCAGACTCCTGGTCGTGTATTCAAGGGCAAAAAAATGTCCGGTCATATGGGCGCTGAGCGCGTGACCGTGCAGTCCCTCGAAGTAGTGCGCGTCGACGCTGAACGCAATCTGTTGTTGGTCAAGGGTGCTGTTCCTGGCGCTACTGGCGGCAACCTGGTTGTACGTCCAGCGGCCAAGGCTCGCGGTTAAGGGGAAGCTGACATGCAATTAAATGTAAATGACGCTCAGGCGATCGAAGTTTCCGAACTGACGTTCGGCGGCGAGTTCAATGAGACGCTGGTTCACCAAGCAGTCGTGGCCTACATGGCCGGCGGCCGTCAAGGTAGCAAGCAGCAAAAGACCCGTTCCGACGTTCGTGGTGGCGGTAAGCGCCCTTGGCGTCAGAAAGGTACTGGCCGTGCTCGTGCCGGTACTATCCGTAGCCCTATCTGGCGTGGCGGTGGTACCACTTTCGCAGCTCGCCCACAGGATCACTCTCAGAAGCTGAACAAGAAGATGTACCGCGCAGCAATGCGCTCCATCCTTGCTGAGCTGGTGCGTACTGATCGTCTGGTTGTGGTTCAGGACTTCGCTGTTGAAGCGCCGAAAACCAAAGATCTGCTGAACAAACTGAATGGCATGGGTCTGACTGATGTCCTGATCGTGTCTGAAGTTGTTGATCAGAACCTGTACCTGGCTGCTCGTAACCTGCCACACGTTGATGTTCGTGACGTGCAAGGCTCCGATCCAGTTAGTCTGATCGCATACGACAAGGTGTTGATCACCGTGTCGGCCGTGAAGAAATTCGAGGAGCTGCTGGGATGAACCAGGAACGCGTATTTAAAGTTCTGCTTGGCCCGCACGTTTCCGAGAAGGCTACGGTTCTGGCAGACAAGAAAGGCCAGTTCGTTTTCAAGGTTGCTACTGATGCAACCAAGCTGGAAATCAAGAAGGCCGTCGAAAGCCTGTTCAGCGTGAAAGTTGAGCGTGTTACTACCCTGAATGTTCTGGGTAAGAGCAAGCGCACCGCTCGCGGCGTGGGCAAGCGTAATGACTGGAAGAAGGCAGTAATCTCCCTTCAGCCAGGCCAAGATCTCGATTTCAGCAGCAGTGCTGAGTAAGGAAGGGGTGCATCATGGCAATCGTTAAATGCAAACCGACTTCCCCTGGCCGCCGTCATGTGGTCAAGGTGGTCA
Organism: Pseudomonas sp. TAA207; assembly: GCF_001529285.1. NCBI lineage: Bacteria > Pseudomonadati > Pseudomonadota > Gammaproteobacteria > Pseudomonadales > Pseudomonadaceae > Pseudomonas > Pseudomonas sp. TAA207. Next base: position 22,381 of record NZ_LLWJ01000067.1, read on the forward strand.
ACCAGGAGCTGCATAAAGGCGCTCCTCACGCACCGCTGCTCGAGAAAAAATCGAAGTCTGGTGGTCGTAACAATAATGGCCGTATTACCACGCGTCACATTGGTGGTGGTCATAAGCAGCATTACCGTATGGTCGACTTCCGTCGCAACGACAAAGATGGCATCCCAGCCACTGTTGAGCGTATCGAATACGATCCAAACCGTACTGCTCACATTGCTCTTATGTTGTACGCAGACGGCGAACGCCGTTACATCATCGCCCCTAAAGGCGTGAGCGCTGGCGACCAGCTGATTTCGGGTGCTTTGGCTCCGATCAAGCCAGGTAACCAGCTGCAACTGCGCAGCATTCCAGTTGGTAGCACCGTACACGGCATCGAATTGAAGCCGGGCAAAGGCGCACAGATCGCTCGTTCCGCTGGTGCTTCGGCTCAGCTGGTCGCTCGTGATGGTGTCTACGTGACCCTGCGTCTGCGTTCCGGTGAAATGCGTAAAGTATTGGCTGAATGCCGTGCGACGTTGGGCGAAGTCTCGAACTCCGAGCACAGCCTGCGTTCGCTGGGTAAAGCTGGTGCCAAACGCTGGCGTGGCGTTCGCCCAACCGTTCGTGGTGTTGCCATGAACCCGGTTGACCACCCACATGGTGGTGGTGAAGGTCGTACCTCTGGTGGTCGTCATCCGGTATCGCCATGGGGCTTCCCGACTAAGGGCGCGAAGACTCGTGGTAATAAGCGTACCGACAAAATGATCGTCCGTCGTCGCAAGTAAATAGAGGGATACGACAGTGCCACGTTCTCTGAAAAAAGGTCCTTTTATTGATCTTCACCTACTGAAGAAGATCGAAGTGGCGGCGGAAAAGAATGATCGCAAACCGGTGAAAACCTGGTCGCGTCGTTCGATGATCCTGCCGCAAATGGTCGGTCTGACCATCGCTGTGCATAACGGTCGTCTTCATGTCCCAGTTCTTGTGAACGAAGACATGGTTGGCCATAAACTAGGCGAGTTTGCCGGTACCCGCACTTATCGTGGGCACGTGGCAGACAAGAAAGCCAAGCGTTAAGGGGTAAGGAACGATGGAAGTAGCCGCTAAGTTGTCGGGCGCTCGAATCTCCGCCCAGAAAGCCCGCTTGGTCGCCGACCAGATCCGCGGGAAGAAGGTGGGCGAAGCGCTCAACCTGTTGGCTTTCAGCAACAAGAAAGCCGCCGAGATCATCAAGAAAGTGCTGGAGTCGGCCGTAGCCAACGCCGAGCATAACGAAGGCGCAGACGTTGACGACTTGAAAGTCGCCACCGTTTTCGTCAACGAAGGGCGTTCGCTGAAGCGCATCATGCCGCGTGCCAAAGGCCGCGCTGATCGCATCGTCAAGCGGTCTTGCCATATCACTGTCAAGGTTGCTGACAAGTAACGGAGTCGAAGAGATGGGTCAGAAAGTACATCCCATTGGCATTCGCCTGGGAATCGTCAAGGAGCACACCTCCGTCTGGTACGCAGACGGCCGGACTTATGCGGACTATTTGTTCGCTGATCTGAAGGTGCGTGAATACCTCCAAGACAAACTAAAAAGCGCGTCCGTAAGCCGTATCGATATCCATCGTCCGGCCCAAACTGCACGTATCACCATCCACACTGCTCGTCCAGGTATCGTTATCGGGAAGAAAGGTGAAGATGTTGAGAAACTGCGTCAGGACCTGACCAAGCAAATGGGTGTGCCTGTGCACATCAATATCGAAGAGATCCGCAAGCCGGAACTTGACGGTATGCTGGTTGCGCAGAGCGTAGCTCAGCAGCTGGAGCGTCGTGTAATGTTCCGTCGCGCGATGAAACGCGCTGTACAGAACGCTATGCGCATTGGTGCCAAAGGCATCAAAATCCAAGTGAGCGGTCGTCTCGGCGGTGCTGAAATTGCACGTACTGAATGGTATCGCGAAGGTCGTGTGCCATTGCACACCCTGCGTGCCGACATCGACTATGCCAACTACGAAGCTCACACCACTTATGGTGTGATCGGTGTAAAGGTTTGGATCTTCAAAGGCGAAGTAATTGGTGGTCGCCAAGAAGAGCTGAAGCCACAAGCACCAGCGCCTCGTAAAAAAGCTGCTAAGTAAGGGGTACGCCAAATGTTACAACCTAAGCGTACGAAGTTCCGCAAGCAGATGACAGGCCACAACCGTGGCTTGGCATTGCGCGGTAGCAAAGTCAGCTTCGGCGAGTTCGCGCTGAAGTCTGTTGCTCGTGGTCGTCTCACCGCTCGTCAGATCGAATCAGCGCGTCGTGCACTGACCCGTCACGTTAAGCGTGGCGGTAAGATCTGGATCCGTGTATTCCCGGACAAACCAGTTACCAAAAAGCCCCTCGAAGTTCGAATGGGTAAAGGTAAGGGTAACGTGGAATATTGGGTTGCCCAGATTCAGCCAGGCAAAGTCCTGTATGAAATCGAGGGTGTTACTGAAGAGCTGGCGCGTGAGGCTTTCGCCCTGGCTGCTGCAAAGCTGCCGCTCGCCACCTCCTTTGTTAAACGGACGGTGATGTGATGAAAGCGAATGAACTTCGTGAAAAATCCGCACAGCAGCTGAACGAGCAATTGCTCGGCTTGCTGCGCGACCAGTTCAATCTGCGCATGCAGAAAGCAACTGGCCAGTTGGGGCAGTCGCATCTGCTCTCGCAAGTTAAGCGTGACATCGCTCGCGTGAAGACTGTGCTCAACCAGCAGGCAGGTAAGTAATCATGGCTGAAGCCGAAAAAACTGTCCGTACGCTGACTGGCCGTGTTGTCAGCGACAAGATGGACAAGACCATCACCGTTCTGATCGAGCGTCGCGTTAAGCACCCGATCTACGGTAAATACGTTAAGCGTTCGACTAAGCTGCACGCGCACGACGAAACCAATCAGTGCCACATCGGCGACAAAGTCACTATTCGTGAAACTCGTCCGCTGGCCAAGACTAAGTCTTGGGCATTGGTTGATGTTCTCGAACGCGCTGTGGAAGTCTAAGGACTAGGGGTCGGAGAAATTATATGATTCAGACTCAATCCATGCTCGATGTGGCCGATAACAGCGGCGCACGCCGTGTTATGTGCATCAAGGTGCTGGGTGGCTCCCATCGTCGTTACGCTGGTATCGGTGACATCATCAAAGTTACCGTGAAGGAAGCAATTCCTCGCGGTAAAGTGAAAAAAGGCCAAGTGATGACTGCTGTTGTAGTCCGCACTCGTCACGGCGTACGTCGTGCTGATGGCTCCATTATCCGCTTTGATGGCAACGCTGCTGTTCTTCTGAACAACAAGCAAGAGCCGATCGGCACCCGTATCTTTGGGCCAGTGACCCGTGAACTTCGTACTGAGAAGTTCATGAAGATCGTCTCGCTCGCCCCAGAAGTGCTGTAAGGAGATCCGACATGCAAAAGATTCGTCGTGACGACGAGATCATCGTGATCGCCGGCAAAGACAAAGGTAAGCGCGGTAAGGTGCTTAAGGTTCTCGCTAATAACCGTCTGGTTATTGGTGGTCTGAACCTGGTAAAGCGTCATACCAAGCCTAACCCGATGTCGGGCGTGCAGGGCGGTATCGTCGAGAAAGAAGCTCCACTGGACGCTTCTAACGTCGCCATCTTCAACGGCGAAACCAACAAGGCTGACCGCGTTGGTTTCAAAGTAGAAGAAGGCAAAAAAATTCGTGTCTTCAAGTCGACCCAAAAAGCGGTTGATGCTTGAACACTGCTAGGTAGATAAGACCATGGCACGACTAAAAGAGATTTACCGGAAGGAAATCGCTCCGAAACTTAAGGAAGAACTTAAGCTTTCGAACGTGATGGAAGTTCCGCGCGTTACCAAAATCACCCTGAACATGGGTTTGGGCGAAGCGATCGGTGATAAAAAAATCATCGAGCACGCTGTAGCTGATTTGGAAAAGATCACGGGTCAAAAAGTTGTTGTGACTTACGCTCGCAAGTCCATCGCAGGCTTTAAAGTTCGCGAAGGCTGGCCGATCGGCGTCAAAGTAACTCTGCGCCGTGAGCGTATGTACGAATTCCTGGATCGTCTGCTGTCGATCTCCCTGCCTCGGGTACGCGACTTCCGCGGCCTGAATGCCAAGTCCTTCGATGGTCGTGGTAACTACAGCATGGGCGTAAAAGAGCAGATCATTTTCCCGGAAATTGACTACGACAAAATCGATGCTCTCCGCGGTCTGGACATTACCCTGACCACCACTGCTCGAACGGATGATGAAGGTCGCGCCCTGTTGCGTGCTTTCAAATTCCCGTTCCGCAACTGATTGGAGTAGACCATGGCTAAGATGAGCATGAAAAACCGCGAGCTGAAGCGTCAGCTCACGGTTGCTAAGTTCGCCAAGAAGCGTGCTGAGCTGAAAGCTATCATCGTGGATCTGAACGCAAGTCCAGAAGCGCGTTGGGAAGCTCAAGTTGCTCTGCAGAAGCAGCCACGTGATGCAAGCGCTGCGCGCATGCGTAACCGCTGCCGCTTGACTGGTCGTCCGCATGGTGTTTACCGCAAGTTCGGCCTGGGCCGTAACAAATTGCGTGAAGCAGCAATGCGTGGCGACGTACCTGGTCTGGTTAAAGCCAGCTGGTAAGGCGAAACGGCAGAGTCGTCATTGTCAGGGTCGCAAGATCCTGACAGTCGGTGACCTTGAACATGAATCAAGCCCCTATTGGGGCTTGATTCATTTCTGGTGTGTGTCTAGAATGACCGGCTCGCCTGAGCCCGTGCTTTTTAGCTGCGTGTCACTCGGCGATAGTTGTAGCCGCAAGGCTAATTATTTTTGTAACAGGAGCGTCTAGCCCATGAGTATGCAGGACCCGTTAGCGGACATGCTAACTCGAATCCGTAATGCCCAGATGGCTGAAAAGTCCGTCGTAAGCATGCCATCTTCCACGTTGAAGGTAGCTGTAGCTAAAGTCCTGAAGGACGAAGGTTACATCGCGGATTATCAGATCAGCAGCGAAATCAAACCACTGCTGTCTATCGAGCTGAAGTACTTCGAAGGCCGTCCAGTCATCGAAGAAGTTAAGCGCGTTAGCCGTCCAGGCCTGCGTCAGTACAAGTCCTCCGATGATCTGCCAAAAGTTCGTGGCGGTCTCGGTGTGTCTATCGTCTCCACCAACAAAGGTGTGATGACGGATCGTGCTGCGCGCGCTGCCGGTGTCGGCGGCGAAGTTCTTTGCACTGTGTTCTAAGGGGGGATAAGCATGTCACGCGTCGCTAAGAACCCCGTTAAGCTGCCAGCTGGTGTCGAAGTAAAATTCGCCGGCCAACAGCTTTCGGTGAAGGGTGCCAAGGGCACTCTAGAACTGAACATCCATTCGTCCGTTGAGATCGTTGAAGAAGCCGGTGAGTTGCGTTTCGCTGCTCGCAATGGCGATCAACAAACTCGCGCAATGGCTGGTACCACTCGTGCGTTGGTAAACAACATGGTCCAAGGCGTAAGCCAAGGCTTCGAGCGTAAGCTCCAGCTGGTCGGTGTTGGTTACAAAGCGCAAGCAAAAGGCACAGTGCTGAACCTGGCTCTTGGCTTCTCGCACCCAGTGGATTACGAATTGCCGGAAGGCATCACCGCTGAGACACCAAGCCAAACCGACATCCTGATCAAGGGTATCGATAAGCAACTGGTAGGTCAGGTCGCCGCTGAGATCCGCGGTTTCCGTCCACCAGAACCTTATAAAGGTAAGGGTGTACGTTACGCGGACGAAGTCGTCCGTCGTAAAGAAGCCAAGAAGAAGTAGGGCATAGCAAATGACCGACAAAAAAGTTACTCGACTGCGTCGCGCTCGCAAAGCACGTCTGAAAATGCACGAACTCGAAGTCGTGCGTCTCTGCGTGTTCCGCTCGTCTCAGCATATATACGCCCAGGTCATCTCGGCCGACGGCAGCAAAGTCCTGGCAAGCGCCTCGACTTTGGACAAAGAACTGCGTGATGCTGCTACTGGCAACATCGACGCGGCCACAAAGGTTGGCCAGCTGGTCGCTACGCGTGCAAAAGCCGCTGGCGTCTCGCAGGTGGCTTTCGACCGCTCTGGCTTCAAGTACCACGGCCGCGTGAAAGCGCTGGCTGAGGCTGCTCGTGAAGCTGGGCTGGAGTTCTAAGTTATGTCAAATAACGACCAAAAGCGCGACGAAGGCTACATTGAGAAGCTGGTTCAAGTTAACCGCGTAGCCAAAACCGTTAAAGGCGGCCGTATCTTCACCTTCACCGCGTTGACCGTGGTAGGTGATGGTAAAGGGCGTGTTGGCTTCGGCCGTGGCAAGTCACGTGAAGTGCCTGCTGCGATCCAGAAGGCAATGGAAGCTGCTCGCCGCAACATGATCCAAGTTGACCTGAACGGTACAACTCTGCAGTACGCAATGAAGTCTGCTCATGGCGCTTCGAAGGTGTACATGCAGCCTGCTTCTGAAGGTACCGGTATCATCGCTGGCGGCGCTATGCGTGCTGTCCTCGAAGTTGCTGGCGTTCAGAACGTACTGGCCAAGTGCTACGGCTCGACTAACCCGGTAAACGTGGTTCACGCCACTTTTAAAGGTTTGAAAGCTATGCAATCTCCTGAATCCATTGCTGCCAAGCGCGGCAAAAGTGTCAAGGAGATCTTCTGATCATGGCTACCGTAAAAGTAACGCTGATCAAAAGCATGACCGGCCGCATCCCTAATCACAAACTGTGCATTAAGGGTCTGGGTCTGCGTCGCATCGGTCACACTGTAGAAGTACTTGATACTCCCGAGAATCGCGGGATGATCAACAAGGCTTACTACATGCTGCGTGTAGAGGGTTAATCGATGAAACTCAATGATCTGAGTCCAGCGCCGGGTTCCCGTCGCGAAAAGCATCGTCCGGGCCGTGGTATCGGTAGTGGTTTGGGTAAGACTGGTGGCCGTGGTCACAAAGGTCAGTCCTCCCGCTCCGGTGGCACAATTGCTCCAGGCTTTGAAGGCGGTCAACAGCCGCTGCATCGCCGTCTGCCTAAGTTCGGTTTCGTTTCCCTGAAAGCTATGGATCGCGCAGAAGTGCGTTTGTCCGAGCTGGCTAAAGTGGACGGCGACATCGTTACTCTGCAGACCCTGAAAGATGCCAACGTGATCAACGTCAACGTACTGCGTGTGAAAATCATGCTGTCCGGTGAAGTGACTCGCGCTGTCACAATCGGCAAGGGAATCGGCGCCACCAAAGGTGCGCGTTCGGCTATCGAAGCAGCTGGCGGCAAGTTCGAGGAATAAATGGCTAAGCAAGGTGCTCTCTCAGCGCTCAGCAAAGGCGGGTTATCCGAGCTCTGGGCTCGTCTGCGTTTTCTATTCCTGGCGATTATCGTCTACCGAATAGGCGCACACATCCCAGTTCCAGGTATTAACCCGGACCGGCTAGCGGACCTGTTTCGACAGAATGAGGGGACCATTCTTAGCTTGTTCAACATGTTTTCCGGCGGTGCGCTGGAGCGGATGAGTATTTTTGCGTTGGGGATCATGCCGTATATTTCGGCATCGATCATCATGCAGCTTATGTCCGCTGTCAGCCCACAGCTGGAGCAGTTGAAGAAGGAAGGTGAAGCTGGTCGTCGCAAGATAAGCCAGTACACCCGCTACCTCACTGTCGCTCTTGCTCTTGTTCAGGCTATTGGCATGTCCATAGGTCTGGCAGGGCAAGGCGTAGCGTTCACTGGTGACCTAGGCTTCCATTTCGTTGCAGTAACCACGTTTGTGGCGGGTGCAATGTTCATGATGTGGCTGGGTGAGCAGATTACAGAGCGTGGTGTTGGCAACGGTATCTCGATGTTGATTTTTTCGGGTATCGTCGCCGGTCTTCCGAGAGCAATTGGGCAGTCTTTCGAGTCTGCGCGTCAGGGCGATATCAATATCTTCGCCCTGGTTGCTATCGGTTTGCTGGCAGTAGCGATTATCGGTTTTGTGGTGTTCATTGAGCGTGGTCAGCGTCGTATTGCTGTTCACTACGCCAAGCGTCAGCAGGGCCGCAAGGTTTTTGCTGCACAGACAAGCCACTTGCCGCTAAAAGTGAATATGGCCGGCGTTATCCCGGCTATTTTCGCGAGCAGCATTTTGCTGTTCCCGGCTTCGCTGGGTGCCTGGTTTGGTCAGTCTGAAGGTATGGGCTGGTTGCAGGACATCTCGCAGTCGATCGCTCCTGGTCAGCCGTTGAATATTCTGCTGTTTAGTGCAGGGATTATTTTCTTCTGCTTCTTCTATACGGCGTTGATGTTCAATCCGAAAGACGTAGCGGAAAACCTGAAGAAGTCCGGTGCCTTTATTCCGGGTATCCGTCCAGGTGAGCAGTCGGCACGCTATATTGATGGCGTTTTGACTCGTTTGACTCTGTTCGGTGCTCTTTATATGACGGCCGTGTGCCTGTTGCCCCAGTTCCTGGTGGTTGCGGCAAACGTTCCGTTCTACCTTGGCGGGACCTCGTTGCTGATCGTTGTTGTGGTTGTTATGGACTTCATGTCCCAAGTACAATCGCACCTCGTTTCGCACCAGTACGAATCCCTGATGAAGAAAGCCAACCTGAAGGGCTACGGCAGCGGCATGCTCCGCTGAAGTACTACCCCGTAAGGTGAGAGGAGTTGGTGATGAAAGTTCGTGCATCGGTGAAAAAGCTGTGCCGTAACTGCAAGATTATTCGCCGCGAAGGTGTTGTTCGGGTAATTTGCAGCGCGGAACCACGTCACAAACAGCGCCAAGGCTGAGTGTGATCTGTTTGAAGCCCAGCAGCTAGTGCGCTGCTGGGTTGATTATTTGTTATTACAGCGATATTATCTCGCGCCCTATTTCTTGGCTTCCGGGGCGTAGGTAGCTGTCAATTGGAGTCCCACTGAATGGCCCGTATTGCAGGCGTTAACATTCCAGATAACAAGCACACTGTTATCTCGCTGACCTACATCTATGGTGTTGGTCGCACTACCTCACAGAAAATCTGTGCGGATGCTGGTGTAAACCCAGCCGCTAAGATCAAGGATCTGAGCGACGAGCAGATTGAGTTGCTGCGTGGCGAAGTGGCAAAGTTCACCACTGAAGGTGATCTGCGTCGTGAAGTCAACATGAAAATCAAACGCTTGATGGACTTGGGCTGCTACCGCGGTCTGCGCCATCGTCGTGGTCTTCCAGTGCGCGGTCAGCGTACCAAGACCAACGCGCGTACTCGCAAAGGTCCGCGTAAGCCGATCCGCAAGTAATCGCACCAGCGAATCGACAGGAATTTAGTCATGGCAAAACCTGCTGCTCGTCCTCGTAAAAAGATTAAAAAGACAGTGGTTGATGGCATCGCCCACATCCACGCGTCTTTCAACAACACCATCGTGACCATCACCGACCGTCAGGGTAATGCGCTTTCTTGGGCTACCTCCGGTGGTTCGGGTTTCCGCGGTTCTCGCAAGTCCACGCCGTTTGCTGCTCAAGTAGCTGCTGAACGTGCTGGTCAAGCTGCGCTGGAATATGGCCTGAAAAACCTTGACGTTAACGTTAAGGGCCCAGGTCCAGGTCGTGAGTCCGCTGTCCGTGCTTTGAACGGCTGTGGCTATAAGATCGCCAGCATCACCGACGTGACGCCAATCCCGCACAACGGGTGCCGTCCGCCGAAGAAGCGCCGCGTGTAATCCAGGAGACTGTAAAGAATGGCTCGTTACATTGGTCCAAAATGCAAACTGGCACGTCGTGAAGGCACCGATCTCTTCCTGAAGAGTGGTGTGCGCGCTATCGAATCGAAGTGCAATATTGAAGCTGCTCCAGGCATCCACGGCCAACGCCGCGGTCGCCAATCCGACTACGGCACCCAACTGCGTGAAAAGCAGAAGGTCCGTCGTATCTACGGCGTTCTCGAGCGTCAGTTCAGCGGCTACTACAAACAAGCTGCTGGCAAAAAAGGTGCAACCGGTGAAAACCTGCTGCAACTGCTCGAATGCCGTCTGGATAACGTCGTATACCGTATGGGTTTCGGTTCTACTCGTGCCGAATCTCGTCAGTTGGTATCGCACAAGTCGATCAGCGTAAACGGTCAGACCGTTAACGTACCGTCGTTCCAGGTTCGTGCTGGTGACGTGGTCGCTATCCGCGAGAAAGCAAAGAACCAGCTTCGCATTGTCCAAGCTCTCGATCTGTGTGCCCAACGTGGCCGCGTAGAATGGGTAGAAGTAGACACTGAGAAGAAGTCGGGCGTTTTCAAGAACGTTCCTGCTCGCAGTGATCTGTCCGCCGACATCAACGAAAGCCTGATTGTCGAGCTCTACTCCAAGTAAGGGCTAGAAAATAGGTGCATCCATGCAGATTTCGGTAAATGAGTTCCTGACACCTCGCCATATTGATGTGCAAGTTGTCAGTCCAACCCGCGCTAAAATCACTCTCGAGCCTCTCGAGCGTGGTTTTGGCCACACCCTGGGCAACGCGCTGCGCCGCATCCTGTTGTCCTCAATGCCAGGCTGTGCAGTAGTCGAGGCCGAGATTGATGGTGTGCTCCACGAGTACAGCGCCATCGAAGGTGTACAGGAAGACGTAATTGAAATCCTGTTGAACCTTAAAGGTCTGGCTATCAAGCTGCACGGCCGTGACGAAGTTACGCTGACCTTGTCGAAGAAGGGTTCGGGGGTGGTTACCGCTGCCGATATTCAGCTGGATCATGATGTCGAGATCGTTAATCCCGATCACGTAATCGCCAACCTGGCGTCTAACGGCGCCTTGAACATGAAGCTCACTGTAGCTCGTGGTCGTGGTTATGAACCAGCCGACTCGCGTCAGAGCGATGAAGACGAAAGCCGCAGCATTGGTCGCTTGCAGCTTGATTCTTCGTTCAGCCCGGTTCGCCGTATCGCATACGTGGTGGAAAACGCCCGTGTCGAGCAGCGCACCAACCTGGACAAACTGGTTATTGATCTGGAGACCAACGGTACCCTGGATCCTGAAGAGGCCATTCGTCGTGCTGCAACCATCCTGCAACAGCAGTTGGCTGCATTCGTCGACCTCAAAGGTGACAGCGAGCCAGTGGTTATCGAACAGGAAGACGAGATCGATCCGATCCTGCTTCGTCCGGTTGACGATCTGGAACTGACCGTGCGTTCGGCCAACTGCCTTAAGGCGGAGAACATTTACTACATCGGTGACCTGATTCAGCGCACCGAAGTAGAACTGTTGAAGACTCCGAACCTGGGCAAGAAATCCTTGACTGAAATCAAGGACGTTCTGGCCTCCCGTGGTCTGTCCCTCGGCATGCGCCTCGACAACTGGCCGCCTGCAAGTCTTAAGAAGGACGACAAGGCGACTGCCTGATCGTCGTAATCACCGAACGTTGTGTTTGGTAAGGAATGAACCATGCGTCATCGTAAAAGTGGTCGTCACCTGAGCCGCACTAGCTCGCACCGCAAGGCTATGTTTCAAAACATGGCAGTGTCGTTGTTCGAGCACGAGCTGATCAAAACGACTCTGCCGAAAGCCAAAGAACTGCGTCGTGTTGCTGAGCCGCTGATTACTCTGGCCAAGATTGATTCTGTTGCTAACCGCCGTCTGGCATTCGACCGTACTCGTTCGAAAGCCATGGTTGGTAAGCTGTTCAACGATCTGGGCAAGCGTTATGCAACTCGTGAGGGTGGCTACCTGCGCATCCTCAAGTGCGGTTTCCGCGCTGGCGACAACGCGCCTATGGCGTACGTCGAGTTGGTTGATCGTCCAGTTGGCGGTGAAGCTGTATCCGCTGAGTAAGACGTCAGTCTCTACAAAGAACCGGGCCTAGTGCCCGGTTTTTTGTGCGCGTTGAATTAAGTTTTTCTATTGTTACGCATCATTTAATGCATTTGCCCATGTTAAATACATGGTCAATACTCCTCCTCAGCCGATTAGCCGGCAGCACCAAGACTGACTGAGGAAGTAAACGCATGAGCCAGACCAAAACGCTTACCACCGCCAGCGGCGCCCCTGTAGCTGATAACCAGAATTCTCGTTCTGCCGGTCCTCGCGGCCCCTTGCTGCTCGATGACTTCCATTTGCTTGAGAAGCTCGCGCATTTCAACCGCGAAAATATTCCAGAGCGTCGTGTCCACGCAAAAGGTTCAGGTGCGCACGGTACGTTCACCCTCACCCGTGAGATGACCCAGTTCAGCAGCGCCAAACTGTTCGATACCCTTGGCAAGCAAACGCCGACATTCATGCGCTTCTCTACTGTGGGTGGTGAACGCGGTTCTGCTGACACCGAGCGCGACCCGCGCGGCTTTGCCATCAAGTTCTACACCGAAGAAGGTAACTGGGACATTGTGGGTAACAACACGCCTGTGTTTTTCATCCGTGATCCACTGAAGTTTCCTGACTTCATTCACACGCAAAAGCGTCTGCCGCAGAGCAATCTGAAAAGCGCACAAATGATGTGGGACTTCTGGTCGCACTCACCGGAGTCTCTGCACCAGGTCACGATCTTGTTTTCTGACCGAGGCATTCCTGATGGCTACCGCCACATGCACGGCTTCGGCAGCCACACTTACAGCTTGATCAACGCTGCGGGTGAGCGTCATTGGGTTAAATGGCATTACAAAACCAAGCAAGGCATCAAAAACCTGCCACCGGCAGAAGCTGCACGTTTGGCAGGCACTGATCCTGACTACGCTCAGCGTGATCTGTTTGGTGCAATTGAGCGTGGCGACTTCCCGAAATGGCGCGTTTGCATGCAGGTAATGACCGAAGCGCAGGCCGCTGCACATTACGAAAACCCGTTTGATGTGACTAAAACCTGGTCGCAAAAAGAGTTCCCGTTGATAGAAATTGGCGAGCTGGAGTTGAACCGCAACCCGCTCAACTATTTCGCAGAAGTCGAACAAGCCGCTTTTGGGCCTAGCAACATGATTCCGGGCGTAGGTCTGTCTCCTGATCGCATGCTGCAAGGCCGTGTGTTCGCTTACGCCGATGCGCATCGCTATCGTGTAGGGACTAACCACCAACACCTGCCGATCAACTCGCCTCGTGTACCCGTTCACACGTACCAGCGTGATGGCTCGATGGCATATGGCAACAATGGGGGGGCAGCGCCGAACTACGAGCCTAATAGCTACGCAGACGCTCCCAAGCAGGCGCCGCAGTACGCTGAGCCGCCTTTGGCGTTGAGCGGCGCAGCGGACCGTTACGATCACCGTGAAGATAGCGACTACTACAGCCATGCCGGTGCTTTGTTTCGCTTGATGAATGAGGAGCAGAAAGCCTTGCTCATCAACAATATTGCAGGCGCCATGGCCGGGGTATCGGACGACGTGGTGGAGCGTCAGCTTCAGCATTTCTACAATGCCGATCAGGCGTATGGTGACGGTGTTGCAAATGCGCTGGGTGTACAGCGTAACTAACTCTAAGTGAGAAGCAGAACCGCCCTCAATTGGGCGGTTTTTGCGTTTTTTAACCTGTTTTTCTCGTCATAAGAGGGTATTTATTGCGATTGAGCCGTGACCTCTTGGTCGGCTTGGTTCAAACTACAGCCTTTCAAGCAGGGAGATGTGGGCCGATGCTAGGGCACCCGGAAGTAATCGATTACCTCAACACGTTGCTGACCGGCGAGCTGGCTGCACGTGACCAATATTTCGTCCATTCCCGTATGTATGAGGATTGGGGTTTCACAAAGTTGTACGAGCGTATCAACCACGAGATGGAAGAAGAGGCACAACACGCAGATGCGTTGATGCGCCGGATTCTGATGCTTGAAGGTACGCCGCGTATGCGCCCGGATGACTTGGATGTGGGTACTTCTGTACCGGACATGTTCGCCGCAGATTTACGCCTTGAGTACAAAGTACGTGCTGCACTGTGCAAAGGCATTGAGTTGTGCGAGCTACACAAGGATTACGTCAGCCGCGACATGCTGCGTATTCAGTTGGCTGATACCGAAGAAGATCACACCTACTGGCTGGAAAAACAGCTGGGCCTGATCAAGTCAATCGGCCTTCAGAACTACCTGCAATCGCAGTTCTGATGGCTCAGTAAAAAGCCCCTGTCATCTCACGATGACAGGGGCTTTATCATGCGTTGCGGTTAAGCTTTGTCGCGGATCAGTAACGGCTTCAGATAGAAGCCTGTGTGTGACTGCTTCATTTCAGCGACGTCTTCAGGCGTGCCGGTGGCAATGATCTGCCCACCTTTGGAGCCGCCTTCAGGACCGAGGTCCACCAGCCAGTCGGCTGTTTTAATCACGTCCAGGTTGTGCTCGATGACCACCACGGTGTTGCCGTGATCGCGCAGACGATGCAGCACATCCAGCAACTGTTGAATATCCGCAAAGTGCAGGCCCGTTGTTGGCTCGTCGAGGATATACAGGGTTTTACCAGTGTCACGCTTGGACAGCTCGCGGGACAGCTTCACCCGCTGCGCTTCACCGCCTGACAGTGTCGTGGCAGATTGTCCGAGCTTGATGTATGACAAGCCTACGTCCATCAACGTTTGCAGCTTACGCGCCAAGGCAGGCACCGCATCGAAGAACACACGGGCTTCTTCGATGGTCATCTCCAGCACTTCGTGGATGCTCTTGCCCTTGTATTTGATCTCAAGGGTTTCGCGGTTATAGCGCTTGCTTTTGCACACGTCGCACGGCACGTAGATGTCAGGCAGAAAGTGCATCTCTACCTTGATCAAACCATCACCTTGGCACGCCTCGCAGCGACCCCCTTTCACGTTGAACGAGAAACGCCCCGGACCATAGCCCCGGGAGCGGGATTCAGGCACGCCAGAAAACAGTTCGCGAATGGGGGTAAACAGCCCGGTGTACGTCGCCGGGTTGGAACGCGGCGTACGGCCGATCGGGCTTTGGTCGATGTCTACGACTTTATCCAGGTGCTCCAGACCTTTAATGCTGTCGTGAGCGGCGGCTTCCAGCGTGGTAGCACCGTTCAAGGCCGTTGCGCTGAGCGGGTAGAGCGTGTTGTTGATCAGCGTCGACTTGCCTGACCCTGAAACACCGGTCACACACGTCAGCAAACCAATCGGGATCTCAAGGTCTACATTGCGCAAATTGTTGCCGCGCGCGCCTTTGAGCGACAAGGTCAGCTTCTTGTTGCGGGGTGTGCGTTTGGCAGGGACTGCGATCTTCACCCGGCCCGACAAGTATTTGCCCGTCAGCGAGTCAGGGTGGGCCATGACTTCGGCAGGCGTGCCTTGCGCAACGATATGGCCACCATGTACGCCCGCGCCCGGCCCGATGTCCACCACATAGTCCGCCAGCCGGATGGCATCTTCATCGTGCTCGACGACAATCACCGTATTGCCAATGTCGCGCAGGTGCTTGAGCGTGCCCAGCAAGCGATCGTTATCGCGCTGATGCAAACCGATAGACGGCTCGTCGAGGATATACAGCACGCCCACCAAGCCCGCACCAATCTGGCTGGCCAAGCGAATGCGCTGCGCTTCGCCGCCGGATAATGTGTCGGCGCTACGGTCCAGAGACAAGTAATCCAGACCCACATTCACCAGGAACTGTAAGCGCTCGCGAATCTCTTTAAGAATCTTGTCCGCAATTTCGCCACGGCGGCCGGTCAGGCTCAGCGTGCTGAAATACTCTGTTGCATCGCCAATCGGCATGTTGGTAACGGCAGGGAGGGTTTTTTCGCCCACCCACACATGGCGCGCTTCACGGCGCAAACGCGTGCCCCGGCAGTCGGGGCAGGCCTGCGTGCTGAGGAACTTGGCCAGCTCTTCGCGCACGGTCGCCGACTCGGTTTCACGATAGCGACGCTCAAGATTGGGCACGATGCCTTCGAACGGGTGCGCGCGTTTAACGATGTCGCCGCGATCATTCAAATAGCGGAAGTCCACATTCTGGGTACCGCTGCCATACAGAATGACTTTCTGTTTGTCCGCAGGCAGCTCGCTGAACGGCACTTCGAGGCTGAAATCGTAATGCTTGGCCAGCGCACCGAGCATCTGGAAGTAATAGACGTTACGCCTGTCCCATCCACGGATGGCGCCTTCGGCCAAGGTTAAATCGCCGTTGACCAGGCGCTTGATGTCGAAAAACTGCTTCACGCCCAAACCATCGCACGTCGGGCAAGCGCCCGCCGGGTTGTTGAAGGAAAACAGTTTGGGTTCCAGTTCGCTGATGGCATGCCCGCAAATAGGGCAGGCAAAGCGCGCCGAGAAAATCATTTCTTCGCCAGGCTCGTCGTCCATTGGCGCGACCAAGGCGATGCCATCGGCCAGTTTCAGAGCTGTTTCAAACGATTCAGCCAAACGTTGTTGCAGGTCCGCACGTACTTTAAAGCGGTCAACCACCACATCGATGGTGTGTTTTTTCTGCTTGTCCAGCTTCGGCAGTTCATCCAGCTCGCAGAGTTTTCCGTTAACCCGCGCACGCACAAATCCTTGCGCTCGCAGCTCTTCAAACACCGACAAATGCTCGCCCTTGCGCTCACGAATCACCGGCGCCAGCAACATCAGCTTGCTGCCTTCGGGTTGTGCCAGCACCAAGTCGACCATCTGGCTGACGGTCTGTGCTTCCAGGGGAATATCGTGATCCGGGCAACGCGGAATACCGACCCGGGCATACAGCAAACGCAGGTAGTCGTAAATTTCAGTGATGGTGCCGACAGTTGATCGCGGGTTGTGTGAGGTTGATTTCTGCTCGATGGAGATTGCTGGCGACAGACCTTCGATGGTGTCGACGTCAGGCTTTTCCATCATTGACAGAAACTGCCGCGCATAGGCTGACAGTGACTCGACATAACGTCGCTGGCCTTCGGCATACAACGTGTCAAACGCCAGGGATGATTTGCCGGAGCCAGACAGTCCGGTGATGACGATCAGTTTGTCCCGTGGCAGGGTCAGGTCGATGTTCTTCAGGTTGTGGGTTCGTGCCCCACGTATCAGGATCTTGTCCACTGCGGCCTCGCTTGGCGGGCATTACGTAAACGAATGAGTATACGGCGCTGTGCGAAAGCTGTGCAGGCCCTTAATGGCACGATGTCATTAAGCAGCCTTTATAACTTTTACGTGACAAAGCGTCGCGCATCGCTCGTGTGTGTGCTGTTACACGATGGGACTGGTAGAATCGCCGCCGGTTCACACGAGGTTTTTCCATGCACGATCCCCATAGCGAACGCATGAGTGGTAGCGAGACCCGCGCAGCAAGCGGTCTGGCCCTTGTGTTTGCCTTCCGTATGCTTGGTATGTTCATGGTGTTGCCCGTATTGGCGACCTATGGGATGGACCTCGCAGGTGCTACACCGGCCTTGATTGGCCTGGCCATTGGTGCCTATGGCCTGACTCAGGCGCTTTTTCAAATTCCGTTCGGGGTTATTTCTGACCGCATTGGTCGGCGCCCGGTGATCTACCTCGGATTAATTGTCTTTGCCTTGGGCAGCGTACTGGCTGCGAACTCGGATTCAATTTGGGGCGTGATTGCAGGACGAGTCCTTCAAGGCGCCGGCGCCATTTCTGCTGCCGTCATGGCTCTGCTTTCTGATCTGACTCGCGAACAACACCGCACCAAAGCCATGGCCATGATCGGCATGACCATTGGGTTGTCGTTTGCCGTGGCAATGGTCGTAGGCCCGTTGTTAACCCGCGCATTCGGTTTGTCGGGTTTGTTTTTAGCCACCGGCGCGATGGCTCTGGTGGGGATTGTGATCGTCATGTTCATGGTGCCGCGCTCAACCGGTACGTTGCAGCACCGTGAATCCGGCGTGGCCAGGCAGGCTTTGATACCGACCTTGCGCCATCCCGATTTGCTGCGCCTGGACCTCGGCATCTTTGTGTTGCACGCCATGTTGATGTCCAGCTTCATCGCCTTGCCGCTGGCGCTGGTTGAAAAAGCCGGTTTGCCCAAGGAACAACACTGGTGGGTCTACCTGACTGCCTTGCTTATTTCTTTCTTCGCCATGATCCCGTTCATTATCTACGGCGAGAAAAAACGCAAAATGAAACGAGTTTTACTCGGCGCCGTCGCGACGTTGATGCTCACTGAGCTATTCTTCTGGCAGTTCGGCGACAGCTTGCGCGCCTTAGTGATCGGCACGGTGGTGTTTTTCACCGCGTTCAATCTGCTAGAGGCGTCATTGCCTTCGCTGATCAGCAAAGTGTCACCGGCGGGCGGCAAGGGCACGGCGATGGGCGTTTATTCCACCAGCCAATTCCTTGGTTCAGCACTGGGCGGCATACTCGGCGGCTGGTTATTTCAGCATGGCGGTCTGTCGGTTGTGTTCCTTGGATGCGCAGGTCTGGCTGCCCTCTGGCTCGCCTTTGCTGTTACCATGCGCGAACCTCCGTATGTGACAAGCGTGCGCTTGCCGTTATCGCCTGAGGCGCTTCGCGAAGCAGGCCTGAGCGAGCGTTTGAAGGCTGTTGCTGGAGTCACTGATGCAGTGGTGGTAGCCGAAGAGGCTGCCATTTATATCAAATTGGACACCGAACTATTGGATCGCGCGACACTCGAGCAGTTGGTTAACCCAGCGCCGACGTGCGAAGCCTAGGAGAACGTTATGGCCCGTGGGGTTAACAAAGTTATATTGGTCGGCACGTGCGGCCAGGATCCCGAAGTTCGCTACTTGCCTAACGGTAATGCCGTGACCAACCTGAGTCTGGCAACCAGCGAACAGTGGACTGACAAGCAAACTGGCCAGAAAGTCGAAAAGACTGAATGGCACCGTGTCTCGATGTTCGGCAAAGTGGCTGAAATCGCCGGCGAATACCTGCGTAAAGGTTCGCAAGTCTACATCGAAGGCAAGCTGCAAACCCGTGAGTGGGAAAAAGACGGTATCAAGCGTTACACCACTGAAATCGTGGTCGACATGCAGGGCACCATGCAGCTGCTGGGTGGCCGTCCTCAGGGCGACCAACAAAACCAGGGTGGTGGCAATAACTACCAACAGCAGCAGTCTGCCCCGCGTCAGCAGGCTCAACGCCCTGCGCCGCAACAGCAGCAACAGCAGCCACAGCGTGATTCGCGCCCAGCGCCGCAACAGCAGGCACCGCAACCTGCTCCGGATTTCGACAGCTTTGATGACGACATCCCGTTCTAGAGTCCACCTGAGACTTTTTTGTAAAGTTTTATAAGAAAGCCCCCGCCCTGCGGGGGCTTTCTCGTTTTCGCGGCGTAAAAAATCGCTGACGATTTATTTCCACGCTCTTACCTTGAATTTACGTAAGGAATTCGAGGTGTGTATGCAGTCGATCAGAAGATTTCAGGGTGAGTCGGGGGAGAGGTTCTCAATCCTTGTCGACGATACTGGGATGCCTCTCTACTACCCGGCGCTCTATGTGACAGCCGAGCTGCGCGGTGCCTCCCTCTCGATCAACACGATCAACAGTGTGTTGTCATCGCTCAAGTTGCTGTTCGCCTGGCAGGACTACTACAACCTGGAGTTGGAGTCGCGGTTTAAGCGAAGCGAACTGCTCCTGCCTCATGAGATCCATTCCCTTCGAGACTTCGCTCAGAAACGGCTGGCGGACATGCGACCGAAGGACGGCAAGGTGGTGTCCATCAAAGGGCGTCGTAAGCGAGTTAGCAGAGACAGCCAGTACAACCGCATGACTGACATTGCATGCTTCGTGGGTTTTCTGGCAGGCAGACTGCACCCCATGACGGAGAGCAGTGCGAGTTCAATTGCGGCCATGGTCGCGCAGATCAAGGCGAACCGTCCTAAGACTCCCGGTAAGACCGAGTCAGACCGGTCGGAGACCCATCTCGATGACACCCTGCTAGACAAGCTTGAAGAGATCCTCACTCCTGGCCATGAAGCCAACCCTGTCATAGACATCGGCATTCAATTCAGGAATGCGCTGCTGTTCGGGCTCCTCCGTATCACTGGGATGCGGCGAGGAGAGGTACTGAATCTCAAGATAGCGGATTTCGACTTTGCTAAAAACACCGTCAAAGTTGTCCGACGTGCGGACTCACCAGATGATCCAAGGACTTATCAACCCTTGGCCAAGACCCGTGAACGCACCTTTCCCCTGATTCAAGAGTTCATGGACAAAATCCGTGATTACATTTCTCGTTATCGCAACAAGGTTCCAGGTGCACGAAAGCATGGTTACCTATTCGTAACTCATAAACCCGGTGATACTTTGGGATGGCCATTATCTAACTCCGGATTTGGGCGCTTCATTGAAACTTTGTCTAGTCTCGCTAACGAATTTTCTGGACTTCACGCCCATTCTCTTCGTCATCATTGGAATTACATTTTCTCTCAGAATTGCGATGAGAGGGGAACGAGCCCTGAGCGCGAAGAAAAGCTCCGCTCATACCTGATGGGATGGAACGAAACCTCAGGTACTGCTCGCACATACAATAAGCGTCATATCAAAGAACAAGCCGGTAAGGCAGTGATTGGTTTGCAAGAGAAGTATTTGAGGAAGTCTTCTAGTGATCGTTAATAATGGTGATCTGTCGTCTCGCTATCTGCGTACTGATTTTCTGTCAAGGGACGGTTATGAAGTTGTCATTTCGTCTGATCATTGGCGCTTGAGTAAAGATATCGCTTTTTATCCAAGTGACATCGATGAGTTGATCGGTAGCGAATTGGGCGTGAGCTTTCGCCAAGTATTGGCAGTGTATGCCGAAACTTGCTCTGCTAACTACGCGAAAAATCTTTTTACATGGTTGAAACCTTATTTGGAGTTCTGTGTGGGTTTCGAACTTTTTAGTTCGGAATCTCTGATTTCATATCGGGCTAGCTTAGGCAAGAACGACTGGATGCTGAGTTCGATTCGAGTTTTCATGCGTACATGGACTGCGCTTGGCTATCCCGGTGTTCCTCCCCAAGCGTTGAGCATGATCGAAAAGTGGAAGATCAAAGGAAACGAAAAAGGATACGCAGTTCAGTCAATGTGTCCAGAGAGCGGCCCGCTTACTGATATTGAAATGGATGGGATTGTTTCAAACGTGATCGAAGGATTTGCGGAGGGTAGGATAAAGCTCCGGGATACATGCTATGCGATGATCCTGTCCATGACAGGGCGTAGGCCAATTCAGATTACTGCGCTGAAAATTAAGGATCTGATTAAGCCAGGTCAAAAATATTATGTGAATTTCCCTCGCGCCAAACAGCGGCATGCGGACTGGCGGAGTTCTTTTTCCAAGTTTGAAATTGTGGAGGATCTGTGGGTTCTGCTGCAGTCCCAAGCGGAAGCAGTACGATTGGCCTTCGAGGACGCTTACGGTAAGGCGCTCGAACGTGATCTCATTCTAGAATTGCCTCTATTCCCTGCCTTGGGCAATTACGACCCGAAGGGGAGTTTGAAAGACCAATTGGACGGTGACTTCCTCCACGCGCGGTCGCAGGAAGTTACTGAGGTCATGCGGAGCGTCAAAGAAATCATTGGTGTAGTTAGCGAGCGAACCGGGGCCGTTACTCATCTTAATGCATACCGCTTCAGGTATACCCTTGGCACTAACCTGGCCAGGGAGGGGAAGGGTGAGTACGTCATTGCGGAGGCTCTCGATCATTCGGATCTTCAGAATGCTGGCGTTTATGTAAAGAACATTCCTGACATAGTTGAGCGGATTGACAAGGCTGTGGCTCTGCAGCTGGCCCCACTGGCTCAGGCGTTCCAAGGTGTCCTTGTGGTGAATGAGTCGAAAGCTCGGCGGGGTGATGACCGTAGCAGCCGGATCTGCAGCGCCGGAGGAAATGTTGGTACCTGTGGCAGCTACGGTTTTTGTGGTGCTCTGGCTCCTATCGCTTGTTACACCTGTTCTCACTTCCAGCCCTGGCTGGATGGGCCTCATGAATTTGTTCTGGAGGAACTGATCGCTGAGCGTGACGGTGTCCTAGCGAGCACAGGTGATCTGAAGATAGCGTCCGTGAATGACCGGCTCATCCTCGCCGTCAGTGATGTAGTTACCCGTTGCAATGCCATGAAGGGCGACTCCGCCGATGAGTAATATTTTTCAGTTCGTTCCCAAGCCTCAGCTGACCAGCCAGCAAAACCTGGAAGAGTTCATCCTCATGTGCCGGGACAGGCTCACAGTATTTGGCTCCGATCTCGACTGGTACAGTAATGCGTGGCCAGGTGTGGGTAACTTCGCAAAGAAAGGGGCACCATCCCGTGGGTATACCGAGGATCAGCTCCTCAACGCTGGCATCATTCCTTTCGCTAAAGCCTACGTTCGTTACCAGCAGGGACATAATCCGAACAAGCTCAAAAACGAGTTCAAGGCGATCCGTTGCATTGAAGCTGCTTTGCTTGAAATCAAAGGTTCCGCTGACATCACGCTAACCGACATTAGTGTCTTGGATGAGGCCGCGAAAGTAGCGCGCACTTATGATAGCTCGTCGTATCAGGCTGGCATCAGCTTAGTGAAGCTTGTCAATTTTTTGAATGAAAGCCGAATCATTCCAGCGCCAATCGCTTGGAAAAATCCCATCAAGAAGCCAGCAGAGATTCATCGTACGGATGATGTTGCCAAGCTGCGGCGCGAGGAAAAAATGCCTCACGACTACATGCTTGAAGCCATGGCTGAGATGTTCAACAACGACCTGCAAGGCGCACGAGATCGCTTCACTACGTCGATCTTTGCGCTGTGCATGTGCGCACCGTCCAGGATTACAGAAGTTCAAGATCTCCCAGTGAACTGCCTGCATCGGGCAACCGACGCAAAGGGCGTCGAGCGCATGGGGCTAAGGTTCTACGCCGGCAAGGGATTTGAATCCGACATCAAGTGGATACCCACCCCGATGGTGCAAATCGCTGAGGAAGCAGCTCGTCGTCTCACCGAAATGTCTGAGCCAGGCCGCAAGCTAGCGAAGTGGCTTGAAAGCCATCCAGACAAGTTTTACCGACACGAAGATTGCCCGAACGTAGGGGAGAATCAGCAGCTAACGAATGAGCAAGCCTGCCAAGCTTTAGGTGTCTCGGCGAGTGGAAATGCTAGAGACGCCCTCAAAACCGCGTTTCGGGGGTACGAGCCATACGGCGAAATCTATGCCCGTAAAGGGTTTGTGACGCTGTCATTTCTCAATGACTTCATGCACAGCAAGCTGCCAAAGGGTTGGCCATGGCTTAATAAAGAACGGCACATCAAATATTCCGAAGCCCTTTGCTGCTTTCGTCAGAATGAACTGCGTTTGGATATGCCGCCTCGACCTATCATTGTCTGGGCTCCAGGGAAGAGTACGTTCACCACTGACATCAATTACATCGATGGCCAAGAGCGCAGCATTTGGGAGCGGAATGGGTACAAGAACCCTGACGGTACTCCCATCTCCATGACATCTCACCAAGTTCGCCACTACCTGAATACGCTGGCTCAACGCGGCAGCCTGGGCCAGTTGGACATCGCCAAATGGTCAGGGCGAGCCAACATCCACCAGAACGCTACCTATAACCACATGACAACTGATGAGCATGTCGAGATGGCGAGGGAGGCGGGAATTGGCGTCGCTTTGACCAAGATCAGAGAGAACACACCAGTAACATTAGCTGACCTCGATGCCTTGGGTGAGGGGATTGCTCACATCACAATCTTCGGCTTCTGCGTGCATGACTATTCGATGCTGCCGTGCCAGAAGCACCGTGACTGTCTGAATTGCACTGAGCAGGTCTGTGTGAAAGGGGATGACGGCAAGCTTGAACGACTCAAGAGCCACCGTGACGGAATCCGTGTTCAGCTTGCAAAGGCGCAGGCTGCCAACGAGGACGGTATCTACGGTGCAGATCGCTGGAGTCAGCATCAGATCAAAACCCTTGAGCGAGCTGATCAACTGATTGAAATTCTGGAGTCGAAGGATACACACGACGGTACGATCATTCGTTTGAGCAATGACCAGGAGTTCAGTCCGCTGAAGCGTGCTATTGCTGCTCGATCAACTGCCCCGAGCCTGCCTGCACCTGAAAACGACGAGCCGGACATGGACGAGCTCCGTGCACTGATGGGGATGTAAGGCATGGCAAAGCACTTGAGTCCAAAAGACCTGGATATGATTGTCGGCTTGATTGACGGTTGGGAAGGAAAGCTCGCCTGGGAGGCGCTTTGCGATGCCATTGAGCCGTTGATAGGGTCACGGCCCACTCGGCAAACCCTGAATTCACACGAGAAGATTAAGAGCGCGTTCACCCACCAAAAAGCCAGGCTGAAGTCCGGATTTGTTTCAACCAAGCGACCTGCAAGCCTCAGCATCGCTGAGCAGAGAATTCGTCGGCTGGAGGCTGAAAATCACCGACTAGAGCGTGAGAACGAACGGTTGTTGGAGCGGTTCATGCGTTGGCAGTACAACGCCCATAAATTCAACGTGTCGGCGGACAAGCTTGATGCTCCGCTGCCGTTTGTTGACCGTGACTCCTCAGAGGCGAAATCCTGATGGCTAACGGGCAGCAGATTGCTGAACAAAACCACGCTGCATTTCTTGCCTGGGCAACCTCGAAGACTGACGGTGACTTCAGAGAGTACGTTCACCGGGGCAAGCTGAAGCGTTCCGAAATCGCAACTGAGTGCGGGTTCGGGAAGAGTGCTCTAGTGCAGAATCCGGCCATCCGGTCGGCGCTGGAGAGCCTTGAGGCCGAACTCAGGGTGGCAGGGGTATTGCCTCCGATGGTGGCTTCTCTGCCATCTGGACAGAAAGTGGAGCCTGCGCTGAGAGACACTGATGCGAAACAGCGGAGGCAGGACGGTCAGCGACTGAATTCTCTGGAGCAAGAGAACGCCGCGTTGCGCGCTGAGCTCCAAGCCGCCAAGCCGCCAAGCAAATGCTAGATCGCCACACGCTCATGAGCGAGTTTCTCGAAGAAACCGGAAGGATGCCCAGATGAATGCCATTGCCCCTATGCTGATCAACATCAGTGTACGCATCACCAGCATCCGTTCTGCTAACCGCAAGGGGTGTATCGCATTCGGTCATCGCATGGATGTTGTTCGGGGCATCAATGACCGGTCGAGACCTGTGGTCATCAAGGTGGCGGACGCTATCGCCAAGCTCTCCGACATCGCTGTAGGCGCCATCTTTGAGATCTATGGCGAAGTCACCACTATCCTGAGGACTCATGGTGCGTTTGCGATCAATGAAATGACCGTTGATGCCCAGGATATTCGTCTTGTTCGCCCGAGCGGCTCTCAAGTAATCCAGTGGTTAGGTGACAACGTCAGAGGGGTTGGTGAAGTTAAGGCTACTCGGCTTTGGGATACTCTGGGAGAGCGGCTTTATGAAGTGCTCGATCATGCTGATCACGAAGCCATAATGCTGATCATCCCGACTGAAGATGTTCGAGAGGGCATGTTCAAGCGTTGGGCTGAAGACGGAGATGCTAAAACACTCCGCTTCGTCCAGGACAAGCAAATCCCACTAGGCCTAGCCAGGAAAGCAATTCGGTTCCACAAGAAGAACACGATCTCCGCGCTGACCAGTGATCCGTATCGGCTTCTCAGTTTCGCAGGGGTATGGGGGCTGGTGGATGGCATCGCCAGAGATAGCTTTGGCGTGAGCATTGATGATAATCGAAGGATTGCTGCGGCATTGGAGGAGGCTCTGTATCGAGCTTCTGAGAAAGGCCACACATGCAGCTCACTTAGAGATCTTCAGGCCACCGTCGGGCAACTGATCAAACCCCATTCAGCTCCAAGCGCGGCGCTGGCAAAGGCCTTGTTGGCGGGCTCGTCAGCCGGTCAGTTTGTATGCAAGGAACTCGATCACCTGGGTGTGATGCTATTTGCACCTGGCTCTTGGCTGATGGAGCGACGTTGTGCTCAGTTCATCCGAGACCTAATCGTTACCCCGTCGTTGCAGCCACAGCTGTTCGCTGTGGATGTAAGCGAGGTCATCACGCAGTTTGAGGCGGGGGAGAGGGTGCATCTGGGGCTTCCTGCATTCGGTTTGAACCAAGCTCAGCAGCTCGCTGTGGCTACCTCGTTTGCCAAACGCTTCAGCATCATCACTGGTGGTGCCGGCGTTGGAAAAACCACCGTACTCAAAGCCCTGTACAAAGCCCTCGATACGACAGGTCGACCTCGATTCCAAATGGCGCTATCTGGCCGAGCCACCGCTCGAATGATTGAAGCTACGGGCGAGGAAGCGCGGACTATTGCAGGCTTTCTGAACAAGGTGACAGACAAAGAAATGGGGTCGGCGCCAATCATCGTCATCGATGAAGCGTCGATGCTTGATCTTGTCACGTTCTACCGACTGGTTCAGAAGCTACCACCTGAAAGTCAGGTGATCCTAGTTGGCGACCCTTACCAACTACCACCCATTGGAGCCGGACTTATCCTGCACGTGCTGTGCAGCATGCCCGGAGTGCCGACCACTGAGCTCACCGAGGTTAAGCGGCAGTCGAAAGAGTCCGCCATACCATTGGCGTCCGGCCAGATTCGCGTTGGATTACAGCCAACATTTAGCTCCAACGAAACTGATGACGTAGTGTTTTTGCCTTGCTCCGATGATCAAATCATTTCGACTGTAATTCGGCTTTATGAGCAAGATACGGAAAATACACAGATCCTTTCTGCCACCAGATCATGTGCCTTCGCTGGGGTCGAGACGATCAATCGAACCTGCCACCTCAGATATGCTGACCACAGCCGTCCCTTACTCGCGGAAAACCCTGAAACAGGTGAGATCGAGGCAACAGGCTTGTGCGTCGGGGATCTGGTTATGTACACCACAAACGATTGGATGCGGAACCTGCAAAACGGATCGCTTGGCCAGATTGATGAGGTGTTTGATAAACCGCAATCAGTAGACCTAGGGGATGAGAACAAACCTCGTATCGCCATAGCGCTGGGAATGGCGACCTTTGATGGTGTTCAACATTACATTCTGGACACCGACGTCGATTCAATAGAGCTCGCTTACTCCATCACGGTGCACAAGGCACAGGGGTCACAATTCAAGAGGGTAATCATCCCTGTCCGCAAATCACGCATCCTAGACAGAACATTCGTCTACACCGCAGTCACCAGGGCTCAGGTGCAGGTCATCCTGGTGGGCGACATCGATGCGGTGCGAGACGCTATCAGGTTGCCACCCAAGGCCTTTTCAAGGCAGGTTGGTTTGAAGGCGCTTCTTGAGGCCGAACTTCAAGCAGGTGATAGTGAGACATCGTAAATCTCAAGAGGCCAAGGGGGGAGGCTGTCTAGGCCTGCACCCTGGGCTACAAATTTTATCCATCGTTATTCAAGATTTTCCCATTCAGAATAGACATTTAGTATTGGCTTATATGAAGATGTTAATGGGTTGAAGTATTCTTTGAGGGTTTCATTTTCGATAAGTTTTCGTATTTCGGTTTTGTAGGTTTTTTTGAACCTGATTTTGTCAACTTTTCCGTCGATATATTTTGAGCAGGCCGAGTCGTAATAATTTATAAGAGTCTGAGTTGCAGCGTTAAAGTTTTTTCTATATAGGCCGAGAATGGCAGCTTCTTCGCTTGTTAGGCTTTCCCCAGTCTCTTTCACCACATAGGGAACCATCACCATAGAGATTTCGTTAATGCCTGATTTTGCACCCTCGATTGACTGGCTTATTTCAAGTTCAACCATGCCATGCTGCAAGTTTAAGTTTTCTTGTGCAATCCGATTTGCTTGTTTGCTTGAGGATTTAGCGAAGTATGCTGAGCCAATGGCAATTATTAGGCTGATAAGAGAGATTATGTCGCTACTCTTTAAGTCCATTATTCTGCTCTCTTCTTCATAGCACTGATCACGTCGAGGATGTCACTGTTGTCTGACGCTGTGGTGCCTCGAATCGAATCGTAGGTTCCATAGTTGTGGCGCTCTTCCAGGCTAGGCGTCTGCCTTATAAGATGCTCAAGCTCTTCAAGAATTTCAACTTTGGTGCTTCGATCTATGGGCTTTTTACTGGCCGTATAGATCAGGTTATTAAGGTCTGTATATATTTTTTGTAATTCAAGCTTCGGATTGTTAGCCTTTAATAATCTGTTGAAATACTCTAAAGCTCTTTCTTTGGAAGTCGCCATGCTATCTCTCCTTGCTGAGTTTTGGGTGGGCCGTGTTCGAGCGGGTTGGAAGCAACGAAATTTACCCGATGCCTAAACAAACTGAACGGCTAGTTAAGCAGTTGATATACCATAAAAACATGGCAAAATGCCAGCGCGCACGTGGGGCCACTCATGTCAGCCGTACGGAGTGAGCAACCATCCCGATATATCGGATGCGATCTGCAAACGACATGGGGTTTATGCCCAAGCTGATGGCCCCGATGGATAAGCGTCTGTCGAAGTCACCTTGCGTAAGTTAGGCAGGTAAAAAAGTACGGCATCAGGAGTTCTGTTTCATCAGTGAACAGATCAGTTCGGGTGTGTTGATCGGGGTGACGACTCGTCCCCTGCATCTGAGTGCCAAATCTTGTTGACGGTTGAGGCCGCCATGCCAAGCTCTGAGCACGTTTGTTTCTGAGTAAAACCTTTTGCTTTGTAGGCAAGCACCGCCTGAATCTTTTCAGCAGGCACGGGCCGCTTGCCCGCTTTACCCGTCCGCAAATCACCATCTTGAAATTCACTTGGCAGGTTGGCCATTACACCGAGCTTTTCCAGCTTCTGGATTTCATGGCTCAGGAATGAAAGGAAGTCAGCAGTGGATTGTTGCCTCTCGTAGCTAGAGGCCATAGCGAGTAGAGCTAAAACATCGACGTCAAGACGCTTGGCTATCCCTTCAAGAGTGTCAAGGGTTACGCTGGACTTTGCGTGCTCAAGGTTGTGTAGATGCCTCGCTTCTACTGCGGTAGCAAGCTGCTCTTGGGACAAGCCGCGTGCTTTCCTGGTCAATCGTAGGATCGCGGCTAGCGCTAATCGCAATGGCATGAGTACTTCCCACAAAGGAAAGGATAAGGCCACATTGATAAATTCCCATCTATGGAATATAGTTCTTCATTAGGAATTGCTGGTGCATCCTCGCTCCGATTAGGGTGCGAGATCCCGCGCAAACATATCACATGTATTGTCAGAGGTTTTTTGATTGGAATTCGAAGAAATCCAAGCAGCCAGCGAGCTCCTCTCCAGCAATGGAGAGCCGCGGTCTGGTTCTACGGAAAGCCAAGAAAACTTGATTCAGCTGGTACAGGGCCGCTTTCCAAACAAAGGCTTTTGCATCGTCCAGCAGTGGACGATCGTGCGCGCAATAGCGAGCGATGCGGATCTCACCAAAATCCACGTTCATGGCCATCTGCCGCTCTTTGTTTTTGCCGAAAAAGTCATCCTAGACAGCCGAGGACGCTTCGATTACGGAAATTGGGTGCGCAGCACCATGGCCATTTCATTCCAAGATGGCTTTCTCTTTGAAACCAAAAACACGGTGTACGTTTTGGCGGGAGACGGCGACGAAAAGTCAGCCAGTCTCGCTGCAATACTGTCTCTTTATCAATGATATCGGCTGCTACTGCGGTCTGTAGATCCACGGGAATGTGAAATGTTTAGAAGTCATGAGACCGCTGCCGAGGGCGCGCCTAATATTTTTGGGGATGGATATTCGAACTGGCGGATGTTTGAGCGCCACTTGGCTCATGCTTGGTATCACGTTGTCCTTGAAGAGCGATTGGAAGGCAGGGTGTGGACACGCACCATGATGATTAGTGACGTCGATATGCTCGAAGAAATACTTTCCCAACAAACCATCGATTTTGTCGTTACGGAAATTCAGGTCGTCACGCCTGGGTGGATGAACAAAGCCGGCAAATGGATTATGGAGGGGCTTTCGGGGCTGTTGGTCGGATATGACACTAGTGGTGCTCGTATTTGCCTTCATAACATTAGCGACGAAAAGGCTTATACGGATGCCCCAGGCTGTCTTGTTGACCCTCACTCTCTCAAAGAGCTTCGAGTGATTTTTTAATCCGAGTACGTAAATCTCAGCCTCTCCTAGCAAGGCGCGCCATGGTCGGAGGCCGCCCGCCGCAGCTGTATGCAATGTACAACTAAAACGAAAGTGGTCGTCTGCTATGAAAATTCAGATTTATTCAGATCTGCACCTCGGCTTCGCTCCATTCGAGCCCGCCCCAAGCGACGCAGACGTAGTCATTCTCGCTGGTGATATTGATATCAAATCGCGTGGAGTCTCGTGGGCAAATGACACATTCCAGTGCCCGGTGATTTACGTTTGCGGAAATCATGAGTACTACGGCGGCCACATTGATCACACGTTGCGAAAAATGAAAGAGGCGGCTGCTGCTCACGTGCACGTCCTCGAAAACGAAGTATTGATCATCAACCAAACTAGGTTTTTGGTCACGACTGCATGGACAGATTACTCGTCGACCGGAGATGTCGTTGCCGCGAAACGAGTCGCTTGGGACTGGATGAACGATTTCACCGTGATCAGAACCGATGAAAATTTCCGACGTTTGCGTCCAGATGACTTGATCGCTAAATCCAAGGCGGCGTACGCCTGGCTTACTGGGGAACTGGACAAGCCCTTCGCCGATAAGACTGTTGTCGTCACGCACCATGCCCCTACGTCGGAATACGTGAGTGAGGATTTTCCTGCCCACCTCATTGCAGCATACGCAAACAATTGGCCTGAACTTCTAGGGAAGGCCGATCTTTGGGTGTACGGACATACCCATATCGCTGCGGATTTCGTTAAAGGAGGATGCCGAGTTGTGTCAAATCCTCGCGGATATCCGACTGAAGACACCGGTTTCGATCAGGATTTTTTGCTCGAGATTTGATGAGCTGCGATTCGGCGATAAACCTCAGCAATCTGAGGTTTTCCCTACGTTCTGGCGCTGGTATGAATTCCATTTGTACGATCTAAACCTACATCGATCGAGAAATTCACATGGTTACGTTAGAAGAGATTTCCCAGCTCCTTTACGGCGCCGGCGAGGAGGTTGCTGGCTGGCGCGGCACCCAAAACGAGCTAATTGAATTCGCCGCAGACACCTTCCCAGGCAAAGCATTCTGTGTTGTGAAGCAGTGGATCCTGATCGATCTCACTGTGACACCTACTGAGAAAGACAAACTCAACCGGGCTGGGTCTACTTCCCGCGACGCTTTTCGCCCACGAAATTGTCCTCGACAGTCAAAATCGCTTCCAGCCTTCGATGTGGGTGTGCAGTAATTTCGGTATCTCTTCCAGCCCTTACATGTTTGAAACCAAAAAAACTGTCTATCTCCTGCTGGGGCCAGGACTGAGAAAAGAGGCGAGCATTGGTGCTGCTTTTTCGATGAAAGTAGGGTGAGCGATGCTCGCCGACAATTTATACAGAGTCGTTTTGGAGTTTGGATTGGATGCCTGAAGTAATTGAGCTGGAGTTCCACAGTAAGGATGTGAGCGACTTTCAAATGAGTCGCTTGGTGCGGGCTAGTCTTCGAAAATACAGCGTACCCATCATCGCCTTTATCAGTGATGCGACGATCATTGACGACACGTGCTTGGGGGTGTCATTCGGTCACTCTGAGCGGGACGATGCGCATCACAGAGCAGATGGTTCTATTCTTCGCACAGGTAAAATTCAGTTCGCGAGGAAAGAGGGGAGGTTTTGGCTGCTTGAAACTCAGGACGGCAATTACGTGATCGGCGGTTTTAAACGTGGTGGTGGACGCATGAGTTTCCTTAAGTTTCTCTGCACCGGCGAACTCCTCTGATAGCCCCTGGGTGGTAGGGCCGTCCTCCGTTAGCTACGTCCCCAACTTAGATCGCGTATTCATGTTGAGTTGCTTCGTGTCCGGCCTGCCGCCACTGCCAACCAACGGCCCGAGGCAGAATTTAGTGAGGCCCTAAGGTTGATGCTTTCGTGATTAAGCTAAGCGTTATAAAGTCGGAAACTACTCTTCTCTACTCATTTTGATGGCGGCTGCATACATTTTTAAGGACGATGTTGCTGCGTGGTCACGAAGGCGAAGGTTGGGTTTGAAATCGCCATGTTTTAGCATTTCTATTTCCGCCACTAAAATCTTTTCATCAATAAAATTAAGATTCAAGTTGAGCCAGTTTACGAGTTGTTGAAAATTCGTTGCAGTTAAATCGCCCTGCTTCTCGGCTAGAAATGTTTCTAGGTTGATCGGGTATTCATTAGCCTCCGCTGCAAATATTGCATCTTGAGCTGTTTGCAGGAGCGTCATGCCTGAAAAGTTTACGGGGAAATCCCAAATCTCTCCCCTTAAACCATATTTTTTTCGAATGGATTTGCTATGCGACCAATAGCGCGTTTCAATCAGTTCCAGACGCTTTTTATAGGTTTTAATTATTTCGCTTTCGACAAGATGGCGAGTATCTGTTTTTAATTCTTCATAAGTCTTTAATTTTACATTCGTGTTTTCTGCGGCTTCGTATGCTCCGCTTTGAAAGCCTGCTTCTGAGATTATGAACGCCCTATCAACTCCGATATCTTCAGCTATGGTTCTAAGCGCTAAAACCTGAAGTTTGTTTACTCGGCTTTTCCATTGCTTGGCCTCAACAATCCAAACTAAGTCTTCGCCAAGATATTTCGTTTTTATCAAAACATCTACATCGTGAGAGGTTCTGACCCCTTGAACGGTAGCGTTTGTTTCAGCACTTGCTCCAATTGATCTAAAGTAAGAGCAGATGTCTTCTTGGAATTGATACCAGTTAGGTTTTACAGGCACTTCTTTAGTCCCATCTATAGGTTGTTTGGCATTCCAGTCATTTGTGGGAGCGGAGTATTCAGATAGCGCGCCCCTATCACCCAATTTCTGCGCATTTTCCGATGGTAACAGCTTCCATTCGTGCGTGATGGGGATGGATTGCTGCCTTGTCCCACTGGAGATCAAAACCGATCCTTAGATGCTGCGCGTGCAATACACATTCCGATTTCCAGCATAACGGGCGATGGTGGCTAAGTTTCGCGGGGATTTCGATATTTCAATGGCTTGGCCCGTACCTGATAGTGAGCGGCGTCCCATTCGCGGACTGCGTCAAGGGCGCATCTCTGGCTCAATGGGAACGCGTGTTGCTCGCAGAACATTCGACCTCCCAGGTCGCTAACGCGTTTCTGCAAAACGGGCTGCCTGCGAAACAGCATTCCTAAAAATCTTAGGGTGCTAGGCCCGGTGCACTTTGCCCTACAGCTAATGCAGCCCGAATCGCCGCCAACGCCGCTTGATAGTAAGCCTTCCCCTCTGCCGATTCGGCAAACGTGGCAAATTCTTCCAGCTCTTCATCCGACAGGTCGCGGTAGACATATAGCAGCGTGTTGTTGAGGTCGCTGCCGATCTGATCCATCAAACGCTGTCGCTGCCCGTTCAACATGCCTTGGGCCTGACCCGCGCCGAGGAGGCCGGGGATCATCGAGCTCAGGCTGTCAGCGGCGACGCCGGCAATCGCCAGGCTGATTTCGGCGCCAGCCTCGCGCGCCGGCAACGCTTGGGCCAGATGACCAATGATCAGCAGGCGGTTGTCGTTGGCCTGCATCTTCGGCAATCCCTTTGCGTTTTTCGCCAGTTGATCGTGACGGGTCGCGAGCAATTCGGCAGCGACGATTTTCTTGCCCAGCGGCGATTGGAAAAACGCCAGCGCAGGCTTCGGATCGGATAGGTTCTTGCGTAATTGTGCTTCAGCGCGCTGGTCGACAGCCTTGGAATCAAAACGTTGATTGCTGTTACTGACCAATGCCTGGAATACCGCCGGTGGCAGGGTGCTTTGGTAGCGTTGCTGAGCGGCGGAGAGGGCGTCGTTGAAATGCGCACGTTGTTCCGGCCAGCCGGCGACCTTGTACAACTGGTCGTGGCCGTCTGCCCAGGCGGGCAAAACGCAGAACATCAGCATTGAGAAAAACAAACGACGCATAGGGACTCCTGTCAGCAGGTCGCTATTCTCCGTGCACTGATGCTGATTTGTCGAGATATGCCTGCATTTCCTACACCGTCGATCCGCGCGCTATCGGACTATGAAGCGCGGAATGCTTTGTACCATCCGCAAGGCGTAAGTCGAACCAAGCATTCAATGCACCTCGATCTGGCGTCTAGGGGACACTTCTCCGAATTAGAACGCGCGGAGCATTTTTGTGCTGGGCTTGATGTCTCTTGCCAGTTAGCATTGGCCAGACTTGGCAAAAATTGACTGATGTTGGCTTACCTCAATGATGAGTTCAGAAAGTGAAATCCTTACGCTCGACGAGGTAGCTGACTACCTAAAAGCTGGGAAGCGTACGATCTATCGTCTTGCTCAAAAAGGCGAAATCCCTGCATTCAAATTTGGTGGGACATGGCGCTTTCGCCGACAGGAGCTGGATGTCTGGATAGCTCAGCGGATAAAGGACAATAAGGAAAAGAGTGAATGAATGCTTCTTCCCTGACGCATCAACAGAGCCAATACATAGCGTGGCAACTCTCCCGTAGAGCCGCCAGCGGAAGCGTTGAGTCACTGGCCGGCGCCTTGGTGGACTCACAGGTAGACCTAAATCCACATCAGGTGGAGGCGGCGCTCTTTGCCTGTCGGAATCCGTTGTCGCGCGGAGTAATTCTGGCGGATGAGGTGGGTCTAGGCAAAACCATTGAAGCTGGGTTGGTGATTTCTCAGCACTGGGCCGAACGACGTCGGCAAATGCTCATCATTACACCGGCCAACCTTCGCAAACAATGGCATCAGGAGCTGCAAGACAAGTTCAATCTCCAAGGTCTGATATTAGAAGCGAAGAGCTTCAATGCTTTGCGCAAACAAGGCGTAACGCAGCCTTTTCTATACGCGAATGGCCCGGTCATTTGTTCCTATCAGTTTGCAAAGAGCAAAGCTGATGAGCTTCGACGAATTCAGTGGGATCTGGTGGTGATGGATGAAGCTCACCGTCTGCGCAACGTGTACAAGCCTGATAATGTCATTGCTCGTACGATCCGCGACGCGCTTGAGCACGTTCATGCGAAGGTGCTGCTCACTGCTACGCCGTTGCAAAACTCGTTGTTAGAACTATACGGCTTGGTCAGCATGATTGATGACCGCGTATTCGGCGATCTCGACAGCTTCCGAGCGCAGTTCTCTTCGGTTCGTACGGAGCAGGCAGCCCGGAGTTTGCGGGAGCGCCTTGCGCCAATCTGCAAGCGCACTCTACGTCGGCAGGTACAGCAATACGTACCATACACTGCACGCATTGCCATACTTGAGGAGTTCACACCCAGCAAGGAAGAGAAAATGCTCTCCTCGCTGGTTGCCGACTACCTGCGCCGCCCCAACCTAAAAGCCTTACCGGAAGGTCAGCGCCAACTGATCTCCCTAGTTCTTTGGAAGCTTTTGGCTTCCTCAAGCCATGCCATCGCTGGTGCCTTGGAGACCATGGCCAATCGCCTTCAAGGAAAACTGGACGAAACGCCCGAGGCCACGGATCTGGTAGACACTTTGGATGAAGATTACGAGTCGTTGGATGAAACTGCCGAGGAATGGAGCAGTGACGGGTTACGTGATAGCTCCGGAGGCACTACTTCGAGTGAGCGAGCAGAACTTGTTGACGAAGTCGCTGAACTGCGGCGTTTCAAGGATTTGGCGACCAGCATTCGTCAGAACTCCAAGGGACAAGCATTACTGACCGCTTTGGATCGCGCCTTTGCTGAGCTAGAGCGCCTGGGCGCTGCGAAGAAAGCTCTAATCTTTACTGAATCTAAGCGAACCCAGGACTACCTGCTTTCTTTGTTATCTGAGACACCCTATGGGGATGGCATTGTGCTATTTAACGGCACAAACAGCGACGCACCTGCCCAAGTTATCTATAAAGATTGGCTTAAGCGACATGCCGACACTGATCGCATCTCCGGCTCCAAGACTGCGGACATCCGTGCTGCTCTGGTGGAGCATTTTAAAGAGCGTGGCAAAGTCATGATTGCCACTGAAGCAGGTGCAGAAGGTATCAACCTTCAATTCTGCTCGTTAGTGATCAATTATGACTTACCTTGGAATCCACAACGGATCGAACAGCGGATCGGTCGTTGTCACCGTTATGGACAGAAACATGACGTGGTTGTGGTCAACTTCGTTGATCGCAGCAACGAGGCAGATGCTAGGGTCTATGAGCTTTTGTCGCAGAAGTTCAAGCTGTTTGAAGGAGTCTTTGGGGCGAGTGATGAAGTACTGGGCGCTATAGGTTCTGGAGTAGATTTCGAACGACGCATCGCTGCGATCTACCAAAGCTGCCGCGAACCAGAGGAAATTCGTGCCAGCTTTAAGGCGCTTCAGAAAGAGCTAGCCAGTGAAATCGATGAGGCAATGGTCAAAACTCGCCAAATTCTTCTAGAAAATTTTGACGAGGAAGTGCAGGAAAAGCTACGTGTTCGTAATAATGACAGCATAACTGTTCTGAACAAGTACGAGCGTCTGCTTATGGATCTAAGCAGGACGGAATTGCACGCCCACGCTCGCTTTGATAATGAGACAGAGATTAACGAGTTTGTCCTACATAGCTTGCCTGAAGATCTAAACCCTACGGCTGTTGTCGAAGGGCACCCAGTATCGCTAGGTCGCTATGAGCTCCCTCGGCGTAGCGGCGATGCACATCTGTATCGTATAAGCCATCCATTAGCGGAATGGGCCATCGAGCGGGCTAAAGCTCGGAATCTACAAGCACCAAAGCGCTTGATTTTTGATTACGCTGCATACGGAAGCAGAATCAGTACTCTGGAAAAATGGCGAGGACATAGTGGCTGGCTTTCTGTCACATTATTAAATGTTGATGCCTTGGGAGATCAAGAGCAGCACCTTGTGGTTTCAGCCTGCTCCAACTCCGGCGAGCCGTTACCTGAAGATGATCCCGAAAAATTGCTGCGATTACCTGCTCAAGTAACGGACGTCGAAAATCTACATATATCATCCGAGCTGTCTGAGGATTTTCTGACAAGAAAAAGTAATCTTTTGCGTGAGATTAAACAGCGTAATCTTGGTTACTTTGATCAGGAAGTGCAGAAGTTGGATGCATGGGCGGACGATCTCAAACTTGGTTTGGAGCAGGACATTAAAGAGATTGATCGGGAGATTAAGGAAGTGCGTCGTACTGCTGCAACATCTCCAACGCTCGAAGAAAAGCTGTCGTGGCAGAAAAAACAGCGAGAGTTGGAGGGCAAGCGCAGTAAGCTTCGCAGGGAACTCTTCAATCGGCAGGATGAAGTCGAAGCCCAACGTAACGATCTTATTAGTCAGTTGGAGTTGCAACTCCAGCAGAAAGTAGAAGAGCGCACATTATTTACCATGGAATGGGAGTTGGTTTAATGGCAACGGTTCTCGCTCGACCACTCGAACTTGATCTGCTGTGTGAAAAACTGGATGAAGATTATTCGGCCCGCATCACTGGGACGGGGACATCTCCGGAATCTCTGCGCAGTAACTTTTTGTCAAAGGCCGTTGCGGCATTTGTCCTTCATGAGGGCGCGGGCGCTTCGCTTGATGATGCTGTGGCTGCCAGCATCGATGGCGGATTCGATCATGGTATTGATTCAGTTTTTGTTGCGTCAGATCAGACTATCTGGCTTGTTCAATCCAAGTACAAAGGCAGTGGGGTAGGGGAGCCAGAGCTTGGTGACGTTTCCAAGTTTCGGGATGGAGTCGCCGATCTGCTTCAAGGGCGCTGGACTCGTTTCAACAACGCCTTACGAAACCGTCAAACAGATATTACGAGGGCGTTAGACAGCGGAGTCTGCAGAGTAAAGGTTATTTTGGCCTACACTGGAACAGCTGTATCAGACGATCGGCGAGAAATTTTTTCAGATTTAGAACGTGCATTTAATGGAACAAATCCAGGCTTTCTCAAATGTCATGCCTATGGACTTATCACCCTGCATGATCTGCACTTGAATGGCGTTTCATCCCAGCCTATAGAGGCACAGGTTGAATTAAAGGATTATGGTCACTCAGATCGTCCCTATAAGGCCTTCTACGGTCGTATGGATGCAAAGCAACTTGCAGAACTTTGGGCCTCACATAAAGAACAACTTGTTGATCGGAATATTCGGCACTTTAAGGGCGCAACGTCTGTGAACGTAGGGTTGAGTGAGACGCTTCGACATGAAGCAGAGCACTTCTTTTACTTCAATAATGGCGTTACCTTCCTTTGCCACACAATAAATGAAATACACCCGTTCGACCCAAATCGACACATTGGTAGCTTTCGTGTTCGAGGATTATCGATTATCAACGGCGCACAGACAGTTGGTGCGATAGCTAGAGAACCATTGGCTCATTACGATGATCATCCCACGTCAGTTATGGCAACGTTTATTTGTTTGGAAAACGCGCCTGATGGCTTCGGTGAACGCGTCACTCAGTCACGTAACAGACAGAATGCCGTTGATTTAGAAGATTTCGCGGCACTCGATGATAGGCAGGCGATGTGGCAGCATACTTTGAAAATGGCCGAGATAACTTATTTGGTCAAGCAGGGTGTGGACGACCCTTCCCTTTCGGCAACATGCTTCAGCGTGCGTGAGCTCGCACCATTCCTAGCGTGCACTGTAACTACAAGTGACTGGCAAGATTATGTGGTGGCTGCTAAGTCTGACAGAAAGAAGTTATTTGGGCGGGAGGGTTTAGTTCCAGTTACAGACCCTCTGCGAAACGCCTACGAGAAATTATTTCCTGATTCGCTAACAGCACGAAAAATGTGGCGAATTGCCCAGATTGGTCGGTCGGTTATTGAGAAAGTACGAGCTCGGGCCAGCGCTGAAAGTGATCCTAGGGATCTACCAGCGGGCACGCTTCGGGCGAGAGAAATTCTTACTCACGGTAGCTGGATTATTTTGCATGTCATTTTTATCCGGCATCAGTTACCGAATGGGCCGACTTTAGAATTGACTGATGTTGAACTAACAGAAGTTTCTCGTGATATCGATCTGATTTCAGAGCACCTGATTAATGTTATTCAATCAGGTCAATGGAATAAGCAGGCGCGCAGTGTGTTCGAGAACAAAACTGATTGCATTGAGGTGAAGCGTCGACTGATGGCCTCCCTCGCACAGCAACGAAATTAGGAACAATGCAATGAGCAAGAACAAACTCGAACTTACATGGGTGGGTAAGGAGAAACGACCAAAACTGGAGCCGCGCATACTCTTGGCGGATACGGAAAAGTCGTATCACGCTGACTCGCGTGTGAGCGAACAAGATATATTTGATAATCGGTTGATTTTCGGGGACAACCTCTTGGCGCTGAAAGCGCTAGAGCAAGAATTTACCGGTAAAGTAAAGTGTATTTTTATTGACCCGCCATACAATACCGGTAGCGCGTTTGCTCAATATGACGATGGGCTTGAGCATTCAATCTGGTTGGGGTTGATGCGGGATCGCTTGGAAATCATCAAAAAATTGCTATCGGAAGATGGCTCGTTGTGGATCACAATCGACGATAACGAGGCTCATTACCTGAAAATTGTTTGTGATGAGATTTTTGGTCGTGCTAACTATTTAACTAGTATGGTATGGGAGAAAGACAAAGGGCGACGCAGCGACACTACATTTTCGGTATCGCACGATTATGTGCTCGTATATGCGCGTGACAGTAACCGTTGGGCAAAGGTGCGAAATCTTCTTGAGAGAACATCTGATCAAGAAAAACGTTACAAGAACATTGATGATGATCCTAGAGGGCCTTGGTTGCAGGGGGACAACGGAACAGCAAAAAGCGCAAGCGAGGGATCTAGATTCGAAGTCACTCTTCCGTCGGGACGTATTGTAACGCCGCCTCCGGGGCGGGGCTGGGCTTTTTCACGTGAGACGCTGGCCATTGCTCGAAGTGAGGGACGTGCTTACTTCGGCGCAAAAGGCGATGGCATGCCGATTATTAAGCGATATCTCTCGGATGTTCAGGGTGGTGTGGTACCTAGAACCTGGTGGTCTGCCGATGATGTTGGCCACAATCAAGAGGCGAAGAGAGACCACTTGAATAAGTTGCTTTCGGGAGTGGAGCCCTTTGCGACTCCAAAACCGGAGAGGCTTCTGCAGCATATCTTACACATCGCAACTAACCCAGGTGACCTTGTACTCGACTCCTTCGCCGGCTCCGGTACTACCGGCGCAGTCGCACACAAGATGGGCAGACGCTGGATCATGGTTGAGCTAGGTGAACACTGCCATACGCATATCGTCCCGCGCCTGAAGAAGGTAATCGATGGTGAAGACATCGGTGGTATCACGGAGGCAGTTGATTGGAAGGGGGGGGGAGGGTTTCGCTATTATCGCCTTGCACCCAGCCTGATCGTAGAAGATCGCTGGGGTAACCCGGTAATCAACCCCGATTATGACGCGGCCCAACTTGCGGAGGCCCTGTGCAAGCTCGAGGGCTTCATATACGCCCCATCGGAAGCACATTGGTGGCAGCATGGCCGTTCCAGCGAGCGCGATTTCATATGCGTAACTACGCAGAGTCTTTCCGCTGATCAATTGCAGGTTCTGTCGGACGAGGTGGGCGCCGAGCAAAGTTTGTTGGTGTGCTGTTCAGCCTTTCACGGCATCACAGGAAGTGCAGCCGCTTCGCGCTGGCCGAATCTGACACTCAAAAGAATTCCAAAGATGGTTTTAGCTCGTTGTGAGTGGGGCCATGACGACTACAGCCTGAATGTTGCCAATTTGCCTTTGGCTGAGCCGGTTCCAGTTCAACATTCGTCCCCTGCGCGAGGACGCAAAGGGGTGCTCGACACGGTTACCGACGATTTGTTCGGTAGTGCATCGATGGATGAAGTGCCATGATCCGGGGCCACTCCCAGTTCGAACTGAGCACGAACCTCCCGGCGCCCATCCATCTACGATTGCAAAATGAAATTATGAGGATGGCGCAGAGGCAACTCTGCGATTTTTTAAGCATAAAGGATTGGGGCTTCCTGGTGCATGCGGCAAGGGTTTCGGGCGAAGTTCAAGGAAGGGCACTCACATGCATTTTAACTTCGTAGCCAAGATCGCTCAGCCGGTGACGTGGATTGAAACTAGCAGGAAGCGGCCTGCACATTCGAAAAAAGGAAAAGACTTATGAATGCGCGCGTTCAGAATCATGTCACTGGCCGCCTTTCGTTGCGACCGCCGCAGGCAGAGTCCCTAGCGCGGTTGGTGACTGCGATTAATGCTGCTCCGGAAATACTGGATAAGGACAGCGCTCGCGAAGTGGGGGTCGCTGCCATTCTCTCGACGCTTAAGGCCGAGTTTGAAACGCTTGAAGATTTCGAGCGCGATTTCCCATCCCTATGCTTCGCACTCGCTACTGGCGTAGGTAAGACCAGGTTGATGGGTGCGTTTATTGCGTACTTACACTTGGCACATGGCATCAGCAATTTCTTCGTGCTGGCTCCGAACCTGACTATCTATAACAAGCTGATCACCGACTTTACGCCGAACACATCCAAGTACGTGTTCAAGGGAATTGGCGAATTTGCCATCAATGCACCAAGGGTCATCACCGGGGACAACTACGATCAGCAGAACGTCGCTGCTGGGGAACTGTTTGGTGAGGTGCGCATTAATATTTTCAACATTTCGAAGATCAATTCAGAAGTGCGTGGTGGTAAGGAGCCACGTATCAAACGTATGCGTGAGGTACTAGGAGAGAGCTACTTCAACCACTTGGCTAACCTTCCCGATCTGGTACTGCTGATGGATGAATCGCACCGCTACCGAGCTCAGTCAGGCATGCGTGCTATCAATGAACTGAATCCATTGTTTGGTCTAGAGGTCACCGCGACACCATTCGTAGAAACTCCCAAGGGGCCGGTGCCCTTCAAAAATGTTGTGATGGACTACCCTTTGGCTCGTGCGATGGCCGATGGTTTCGTCAAAGAGCCGGCGGTGGTCACGCAGCGTAACTTCAAGGCCAGCAACCACAGTGTTGAAGAGATCGAGAAGATTAAGCTGGAAGACGGGGTGCGTCTTCACGAGGCCACTAAGGTGGAATTGTTGACCTATGCCCGAGAAAGCGGCGCGAAAATGGTCAAACCCTTTATCCTTGTGATCGCCCGCGACACCACGCATGCAGGGCAGTTGAAGATACTGATCGAATCGGCAGCGTTCTTTGAGGCCCGTTATCAGGGCAAGGTGATCCAAGTCGACTCCAGCCGTACCGGAGTTGAAGAGGAAAAGATGATCGAAGCGCTGCTGAATGTGGAAAGCCCGGATGAGCCAACCGAGATCGTCATCCACGTCAACATGCTCAAGGAAGGTTGGGACGTCACTAACCTTTATACCATCGTGCCCTTGCGCGCGGCCAATGCACGTACGCTGATCGAACAGTCCATTGGACGTGGTTTGCGCCTACCCTATGGCAAGCGCACTGGGGTGGCAGCGGTTGATCGATTGAACATCGTAGCCCACGATAAATTCCAAGAAATTATCGACGACGCTAATCGCGGTGATTCGCCAATTCGCCTCAAGCAGTTAATTCTAGAGGCTCCGGGCAATGAAGAGCGACGAATAAGTGTTCAGGTAGTGCCCAATATCTTGGCGCGATTAGGCCTTCAAGATGAGCACACACGGAACATACCAGCGGCGTTGGTTGATGTAGATGCTGGAGTTGAGGTCGGCGGCGCGCAGGCCGCAGAACAGATTGCCCCAGCCTTCAACACCGAGGCCGAGCTCAAGGCTGCACAGACCGTTCGCGAGGTTATCGCTACTTACGAGTTGAAGCGCGAGCTAGCACCAACGAGCGCAGCATTGCTAACACCAGAAATGCAGCAGACCATCCTGGCTGAAGTTGAGTACCGCCTGAAGCCGCTGCAAGGGCAATTGCTTCAGGGTATAGATGATCAGTCTCCAGAACTCGATCTAACTGCGATAGTGGCAAAAACCACCGAAATATTGGTGCAGCAAAGTATCGATATTCCGCGTATTTCAGTCGTACCAACGGGTGAGATCACTACAGGGTTTAATCCGTTTCGTCTGGGTGAGCTGCCTAATTTCCAGCCAGGTCAACGCGAGATCGTAGGCCAGACACTACGCACTAACGAGCAGTTCACTCTGAGTCGCGAAAGTGGTCTGCGGGAGAAACGGTTCGAGGATTACATCGTCAAGCGGTTGATTGACTTCGATGATATCGATTATTTTACACAGGCCGATTTGCTTTATGACCTTGCCGGCCAAGCAGTCGAACACTATCGGCAGCAGAGCTATTCAGAAAGTGAGTTGCATGAGATCTTCGATGCCTATGGCAAGGAGCTCGCGCGCCTGATCCGCGCCCAGATGATGGAGCACTTTTGGGAGCGGGCTGGGGGTTATGAAGTCCATGTTAGCCGTGGTTTTACCGAGCTAAAACCTTGTAACTACACCGCTGCAGTAGGTCAAACAGCTCATAATGTACGTGAGACGGTGACGGAGCTAAGTCGCATAAAGCAGATGTTGTTCGGCGGTTTCAGTCGCTGCCTCTACCCTTTACAGAAGTTTGATTCAGATACTGAACGACGTTTTTCGCTACTACTAGAGCGAGATGCTCTGAAATGGTTCAAGCCAGCCAAAGGGCAGTTTCAGATTTACTACAAACTGGGCATAGAACAGCCGGAGTACATTCCTGACTTCGTGGCTGAACTGATAGACAAGATTTTAGTGGTCGAGACCAAAGCTCGTGTGGATCTGACGTCTGCAGAAGTCTTGGCAAAGAGTGCGGCTGCCTCTCGCTGGTGTCGACATGCCAGTGAGCATGCTGAGGGCATAGGGGGCAAGCCTTGGCATTACTTGCTGGTTCCGCACGACGATGTGAGCGAAGACAAGCGACTGTCCGATTATTTACAGTTTGAGGTGAAAGATAACGGGCAGAGCTTAAGTTAATAGTTACCCTTACTGCACCTATCGGAAGCCGTAGCTTCAGAGGCAGCTTTGGCTACTCTTGGGTAGAGTGCAGCAACATAATAAAATTGTTCATAGGTGTGGATCACTGGAGCAGTTCCAGAACCGCGCGACGGCCTATGGGTGTATCCTGCATAAGAAAGCTAAAAAACCACCTCGTTCGGTGGTTTTTTTAGCCCCTAGAAATCTGGAGGGCATCTGGCTTTCGCTCACTGCCGGGCAATCCAAGGGATTTTTGGGGGCAGAGGTGCTGTTTTGAAAAAATACGTCATCACAGCGATCAAGAGATGCGCGCAGGAGTTCATTCAGCAGAAAACTCTCGTAGCAGACCACCGTGACCGCTGATATGGTGTACATGTATACAGCGAACTTACCGAATCGTGCAGCTTATCTCTGCTCCATGGGGCCGGCCAGAATGCGTGACAGCCCTTTGAGCGAAGGTCTTCTCTAAGATAGCGACCAATCTCGCCTGTTCGGATATCAAGTGCGCCAGCCAGAAACGCCAACGAGGAGGCTGTAGGAAAGGAAATGGCAGAAACACAGATCGAGTGGACTGACTCTACCTGGAATCCGGTGGCAGGCTGCTCAATCATCAGCGCGGGCTGCAAAAACTGCTACGCCATGGAAATGGCGAGACGTCTCGAATCGATGGGCATGGCCAAGTACACCGGTCTGACGCGTAAGAAAAATAAGCGCGTGGTTTGGAATGGGAAGATCATCGAAGATCGAGAATCGCTCTCCATTCCCTATCGGTGGAGAAAGCCACGTAAGGTGTTCGTTAACTCGATGAGCGACTTGTTCCATGAGCAGGTAAGTGACAGCTTCATCCAGGATGTCTGGAAGGTGATGCGTGATACGCCCCATCACAACTATCAGATTCTGACGAAGCGACCTGAGCGGATGAAGCAGATCCTGCAGGAGATCATTCGGGAAGTCCTACCAAACGTCTGGCTTGGCACATCTATAGAAAACAGCGATACAGCGTCCAGGGCTGAGTATCTCAAAGAAACGCCTGCTCATATCCGATTCATTTCATTCGAGCCTTTGATTGGCCCTGTTGGGGCTATCGACCTTTCCGGTATAGATTGGGCAATCGTGGGTGGTGAGAGTGGGAACAGGGCTCGTCCCGTAAAAGAGGGTTGGATAGACGAG
Source organism: Pseudomonas sp. TAA207 (assembly GCF_001529285.1). Taxonomy (NCBI): domain Bacteria; kingdom Pseudomonadati; phylum Pseudomonadota; class Gammaproteobacteria; order Pseudomonadales; family Pseudomonadaceae; genus Pseudomonas; species Pseudomonas sp. TAA207. The sequence continues at coordinate 67,115 of NZ_LLWJ01000067.1, forward strand.
ATTTACACCCAGTGTCTTGAAAGTGGCACGGCGTTCTTTTTCAAGCAGTGGGGAACGTGGGGTGAGGATAATATTCGCCGATCCAAGAAGGCGAATGGCCGCGAGTATAGAGGCAAGACATGGGACGAAATGCCTATCAATATCATAGGCGCGTCACCTCAGTAGAAATACAGCGAACCGTGATAGGGATATTGGAATGGCAGTTAAGCAGTACGAGTGGGAGGACGGCGCTGTTCTGTCTGATCACTCCAGGAAGAAGCATCAAATCCTTCGAGAGTATTTCTTTCAGTACGTTATTACTCGCTGCCAGCTTCCTAAAAGGGAGCGGTTTCGCCTCGCTGTAGTCGACGGTTTTGCTGGCGGTGGACGATATAAATGCGGTTCACCGGGCTCACCTATCATTTTTGTCGAGGAGCTGAACCGCGCGACTAGGGCGATCAACGTACATCGTGCAATGCAAAACCTCGCGCCAATTCATATTGAATGCTTTCTGATCCTGAACGATTTCGAACAGCCGGTGCTCGATTTGCTCAAACAGCATCTGACACCTGTGTTGATAGAGCAAGTCGAACCAAACGATTACCTAACCGTCCATATCGAGTACCTCAACACCACCTTCGAATATGCATACCCGAAAATAAAAGAGCTACTGCAAAGGGGTAAACTTCGAAACGTAATTTTCAATCTGGATCAGTACGGTCACAGCCACGTGACTCGGGGCACGCTACTCGACATCATGAGCTCAAACACCTCGACCGAAGTGTTCTACACCTTCATGATTTCGTCCCTACTGACCTACCTACAGAAAGACAATGCGAAGGCTTTAGAAAGCCAACTGGCTTATTTATCGTTGAGTAAGTTCGATCTGGATGCCCTGTCCGAACAGATGAACAAGCGGGTTTGGCTCGGAACTGCCGAGCACATCGTGTTCTCTGCCTTCCAAAAGTGCGCCCATTTTGTCAGCCCGTTTTCCATCAACAACCCAGGCGGTTGGCGCTATTGGCTCATTCACCTTTCAAACTCCTACCGAGCTCGCCAGGTGTATAACAATGTTCTGCATGAAAACAGCCAGTCGCAGGCGCACTACGGTCGCTCTGGCCTGAACATGCTTGCCCATGACCCTCAGGAGGAAGGCACGCTGTACCTGTTTGACACCTCGGCACGAGAGGAAGCTAAAGGCCAGCTGCATGACGATATCCCGCGTGTCGTTTCCGAGTTCGGCGACGCATTGAGCATGGGGGACTTCTACAGTCGGATCTACAACCATACACCGGCGCATAGCGACGACATCCACTTGGCAATGATCGAGAACCCGGACATTGAAGTAATCACCAAGGCGGGTGGGCCTCGCCGAAAAGCAACAAAGATCGATGTGTCTGACACGATCAAACTCAAAAGCCAAACGAGCTTTTTCTCCATATTTCAGGGGAAAAAATAGGATTGTTACGAAAGGGGTTGGCGTTCATCAATCGCAAGATCAGGCAAAGGCCCTGCAGTCTGGGGCCGTAGGTGTCCGGTCGGCGTCGCAAAGGTTATTTACAGCTCAGCATCCGGCATTCACGCTTTCCTGAACCACTGCTTACCCCTTTAAAGTTTAAAGCCAGTGCACCCACCGTCACCACAACTATGCTTGTGAGGTCGGTCGGTATCTTACCCCCAAATGCCGACCTTTCTGGTGGAGGTCGCTATGACCCGTAAAGCCCAGCAGAAATCTAACGCTCGGCGAGGTCGTCCAAGGATCGAAACGCAGCGAACGCTCTATCAAATCAAGCTGTCGGGATGGGATTTCACCTGGTCGCTCAGCCTAGCTTTGCCCAACAATTTGAGGAATAACGAAGGTCATTATCATGAGCATATGATTTTGACTCTGAGGGGCGACGTGCTTTACCCCGAGAGATTTAAGTATCCACGGGTCGAGTGCCAGCTTTGCGCAGATCCTCGATTAATGCAGGACATCGCTCCCCCAAAAGGGATAGGGTCTATGTCCGCTAGCGGGACACGTTTGGTTGCGTATATAGCAGTGCCGCGCGAGCGGATTGACGCCTTGGTTGGTGCCGCCGACCGACTACTTTCCTTAGAATTGAACGCCACCCCTTTGCATTACCGACGAGCGCTCGTAATGTCGATTCATTTGGGTACAGAGCCAGAGCCGGATTGGTGACCTGCTGCCGGTTTAACGAGGCTACCTCTATGCTGGGAAGCCGTGGCGCATAAATCTAGAGTGATACCAGATCCTTGCGACGGGCATGCTGCAGAAGAAAGCCAAAAGCGACTATTCCGGTGATTTTTCCCGCAAAATTTTGGAAAGAGAAGGCTTGAGCTCTCAGCATTGAGTCCATAGAGAGTGGACGCTGGTTTTTGGCTTTCAACCATCCGGCTCGAATTGAATTATTTTAAATTATGGCTGGGGAATAATTATAGCTGTCCAATAATTTCGATAATTGTTCGTTTTTTGAGCGGGTGCTGCATGGCCCGATCCAAGCCAGAGAAAAGCTGATTACTCATATTCGGCTCCTTAAGTGAACTCGAGACGTTGAGCGCACCTGTTAGGCGCTGGACGCTTTCCATAGATGGCTGTTTTGCATTCTGCGATGCAGTGGTGGTTACCGTTCGTCTGGATTTAGGCGCGGCTTCGACGATCCTGCTGAGAGAGTAGCCTAATTAATTTTGTAAAGTTTAGAGGGCGATTTGAGCCATAAATTAACAAAAAACGTTACGATGATTTTGTTTGTTTGTAGTTGGCAGCCCGATAAAGTCAATAAAATATGGAGTTTCACTCACTCACCCGCTGGATGGGTTGGCTTTCTGGTGTTTATAACCGTTCTAAGCCCCACAAGGCACGTGCTTGGCCGCAGAACTCACGCACGCTGAACGCTTAAAAGGCCGGTCACTTTCACAGTGACCGGCCTTTTTATTTGCGCGGTTTATGAGCGTCGCATCAACAGCAAGGCCAAGCCTATAGCCGTCGCGGCAATGCCTGCTGAGATCATGCCCAGCGATTGGAGCCCATAGTGCTCAATCCCGAGGCCTCCCACGATTGCGCCCAAACCGATGCCCGCATTGGCTGCCGAAATGTTCAAGGATGCCGCTAAGGCTTGAGCCTTGGCGCCCGCGCGCATGACGCGAACCTGGCAGATCGGAAACAGGGCCGTGTAGGCGATGCCCCACACCACCAGCGCAACAATCAGCCCCGTGTGCTGTGACGCGAGGGGAGTGGCTGCCAGCATGCCGGCCGCCAGTAATGTCAGGAACAACACACTGGACCCCAGCGGGCTGCGATCAACAAGACGCCCGCCGATATGGTTACCCAGCATGCCTACAGCACCAAAGCCCATGAGCCACCAACCCACGTGACGGGGCGCAATGCCAGCCAGGCTCTCAAGGGTGTCTGCCAGGTAGGTATAAGCGGTAAACATCGCTGTAAAGGTCAGTATTGAGAGTGCGATGTGGCCGATAAAGCGCGGGTCTTTGAGGATCTGTGTTTGTTTGTCTGCCGTGGTGCGTTGTGGCGCAGAAGGCAGTGTCGGCATGCAGGTGAGCATCAGTCCTGCGATCAACAGGCACAGGGCCGCCAAGATCCAAAAACTGCCACGCCATCCGACAGCATCTGCGGCCAGCGTGCCCAACGGAATGCCAAATACCAGCGCTGCCGAAATACCCATGTACACATTGGCGATGGCCTTGCCGGCATGCGCCGGGCCGGCCAGTTGCCCAGCGGTTTCGCTGGCGGTGCCCCAAAACACCGGCAACAGCAGCGCGGGAATAAAACGGGCTATCGCCATGACCCAGATATTGACCGACACGGCTGCCAATGCATTGGATGCCGCAAACACCAGCACGATGAAAGTGAACAGCTTGCGCCGATCAATATGCGCTAGCCGCGCTGTCAAAATGGGGCCAAACAGCATCACCGTGAAGGCAAATAACGTGACTAACTGTCCCGCAAGAGTCACGGAAATGGCCAGGTCACGAGCCAGCGCGGGCAGTAGGCCGATGATTAAAAATTCGGTTGTCACAATCACAAAGGCCGCAATCGCCATGATTGCAATCTGTACCCCGGTTCGAGGTTGAGATGGACTGTGGACCGCAGCAGGGGTCTGTGAAGAAGGCATGTTGCATCGCTCTATTGAAATCAGGGCGACAGCTTATTGGAGAAATTTATTCATATTGCGGCTATAAAATACCCAATCGAGTGAATTTAATTACCCAATGGCGAGGTGTCATGTTTTCTTCCGAGCGGTTGAAAGGTCTGGATGTATTTGTTTGCGTAGCTGAAACCGGCAGTTTCACGGCGGCGGCCGAGCGGCTGAACGTGACTCGCTCAGCCATCAGTAAAGCCATTACCCGTCTGGAAGCGCGGTTGGACACCCGGCTGTTTAATCGAACTACCCGCAGGCTGGCTCTGACCGATGCGGGCGTCAGGTTCTATCGCACCTGCACCAACGTGCTGGGTGAACTGGAGGAGGCCGAACTGTCACTTCATGCCCACAACACGGAACCCATGGGGCGTGTGCGCATCGACCTGCCAGCGGCCTACGGGCGCCTGCATGCGCTCGGGGTTATTTTGCGCTGCGTTGAAGCGCATGAACTGTTAGTGCCGCACATCTCGTTTTCTGATCGTTATGTGGACCCGGTTGAAGAGGATATCGACATCGTGGTGCGCATTGGTGGCTCAAACATATGGCCGCCCACCTTGGGGCGGCGCTATTTGGGGACCGAACGGCTGGTTTTTTGCGCCTCCCCCGCGTATGTGCTCAAGCAGGGAGCACCCAAGACTGCGCATGATCTGGAGCACCACCGCTGCGTGATGTATGGCCGTGCAGATGGCCAGGTCAACCCTTGGTATTTTGCGGGGCCGCAAGGTGGCAGCGAGCGCCGGCTGTTGCCTGCCCATCTCACAGTGGGTGACGGTGAAGGGCAGGTAGCCGCTGTGTTGGCAGGTCATGGCATTGCTCAATTACCGACCTGGCTGGTTAAGCAGCCACTGGCAGAGGGAAAACTGGTGGAGGTATTGGCGCACTTGGCTACCGAAGGGTCGCCGGTGAATCTGGTGTGGCTCAAGCGCCGAGAGGCCCAGCCTAAAGTGAGCGTTCTACTTGAGGCACTGGGGGCTGCGCTGGCGCCTTGAGGCGCAGGCAGATACCCCGATCTTTGCGGCTTTTATCTGCGTCCAGCGTGAGATGCTTTTGCGCCTTTTGTGCGAACACTTCCTGGTGATTGACTACGCTGTACTCAGAAAAATAGATATGGCGGCTGAAATTCGAACTTCGCTGGCGCATTTCGATCAGTTGATAACAGACGTTCAGGAGGTTCCCCCGGTTTTGTCTTCTTTTAAAACAGTATGTTTGCTGTTCATCCTGCTGCTGACCGGCAATGGCTTTTTGCAGGCAGCGCCCACGCTGGCCTCCGTAATCAAGGCTGAAGAGTCTGATGGAAAGCCTCCGGTGCTGGTTGACGGCGGTTTGCTCGCAGCCTTGGGCGCGGGCATGGATGAGATGCAAGAAAAACTGGGCATGAGCGTGCACCTGCTCGATGCGTGGCGTTTGCGCACGGATCGAGCGGCGGACGAAGTCGGTGTTTTGGTTGAACAGGTCGCGTCGCATCCGTCCTGGAGTGGTGTAGGCGACTTCTTGGTGCTGTCCGCTGTCTGGCTGGCTGTGTTTGCCGCTGCGGTCATGGGAGGGCGGGTATTGGCTCGCCATGCGTGTAATAGCCGTGGGCTCAGGCCACGGCCGCGTGTGCAAACATTGACGCGTTACACGCTTTCTTACCTGCTGCCCGCTTTGATCGCCTTGCCGCTGACCTTATATGCCAGTCGCATGCTGCAAGACTCCATTGGCCGCTCGTTGGCCCTCAGCCTCTCGTATGCCAGCAGTGCGGGCGTGTTCTGTGCCGCGTTAGTGCTGTCCTTGAGTGCGATGTTTTATGTAGGGCACAAGCGACGCGCGGTAGAGATTATTCGTCGATATTCTCTTCGGCCCTTATTTTTGATCGGTTTTTTTGCCGCCTTCAGCGACGCCATGAATAGCCCGCAAATTGCTCGACAAATCGGCGGCAACATTGCGAGTTGCTTGTCGGTACTGACGGGGTTACTGGCGTGCGCAGTGTTTGCTTTTTTAGCCGTCAAATTGCGTCGCCCTGTCGCACACCTGATTCGCGACCGGGCGTTGGCGCAGCGTGTGGGCCAGCCCTCGCTACAAGAGTCATTGCGCATTTTTTCGGTGCTGTGGTACTGGCCGATCCTGCTGATGCTGTTGGTGTCGGCGCTTGGATTGTTGGGCGTGGGGGAGGGCAGTGAGCGGACCATGCGCAATGCATTGCTGACGTGCGCCTTGTTGATCGCCACCGTGTTCATGAGCACGATTTTGCATCACGGCTTCCACACCGAGGTAAAACGCAGTGGCGCGTATAAAGAGCGTTTGATGACCGTGCTGTATGCGCTATTGCGCATCGCTCTGGCGGTTACCTTTATCGAATTGCTGGCGCAAATCTGGGGCTTTTCGCTGCTGGCGTTTGCCTCGGACAGCAACACCGGCAAGGTTATCAGCGATTCACTGGGGCATATCCTGCTGATTTTATTAGTCACCTGGCTGGCCTGGGTGGTGCTGGACACCGCCATCCAGCAAGCGCTGCAACCCACCACCAATCGCCGCGGCGCCCGTGAGCCGAGTACGCGGATCAAAACCATCCTGCCGCTGATGCGCAATGCAATCAAAGTGATACTGGTGGTGGTCTGCACCATTACCACGATGGCCAATTTAGGGGTCAACGTTGCGCCTTTCCTGGCGGGTGCCGGGGTGATTGGCCTGGCGATCGGTTTTGGTTCTCAGCAGTTGGTGCAAGACGTCATTACCGGGCTTTTCATCATCATCGAAGACACCATTTCAGTGGGCGATTGGGTCGTGGTAGACGCCAACCACGCGGGTACGGTCGAGGGTTTGACCATTCGCACCTTGCGTCTGCGCGACAGCCGCGGTTTTGTGCACTCGGTGCCTTTCGGTCAGATCAAGGCAGTCATCAATCACTCCAGGCAATTTGCCTACGCCTTCTTCTCGGTGCAGTTCACTTATGCCACGGACATCGACCAAGCCACCGTCCTGATTCGCGACGCTGGCCGACAAATCAGCGATGACCCATTGCTCAGTCTTAGCTTGCAAGGTTCGTTGACCGTCTTCGGCGTCGATAGCATGAACCTGGATGGTGTCACCGTGACGGCCCAATTTCGGACCATGTCCGGTGCGCAAAGCACCATTACCCGTGCGTTCAATGACCGGCTCAAAAAGCTTGTGGATAAGTCTGATGACGTTCATTTTGCGCAAACCTATCCACAGGCCCTGCTGGCCCCCGTCGGTGCAGTGACGCAATCTGCGGCGCCAGACGGGGCGCCACATCGGTCTACGCTATTGCTGACCGATATGCCGCCATCGTCGCAATGATCCGCTGCGAGCCTGGGGAGCAGTTTGTCAGTGACGACAGGCGGATAAACCCGCAAAATGCGGGAGTCTTGATCATGGCCAACAGCTTGCACGGTTGGTTTTCTGGTATACATCACCGTTCTGAATAGACTGAGCCTGCACACTCTATGCGAATGCGCCTTATGTTATTGGGCGGCGGAAATGCTCTCGGGCAGGCGCTGATTCGTCTGGGTGCCGAGGAAGACATCCACTTCCTGGCCCCGCGTCCGCCGCAAGACGGCTGGGACGCTGCGAGTCTCACGCAACTGCTCGACGACACCCGACCGGACGCCGTTATCAACCTTGCGTACTACTTCGACTGGTTCCAGGCGCAGTCAGTCAGCGAAACCCGCTTGGCTGCCCAGGAACATGCCGTCGAACGGTTGGCCGAACTGTGCCAGCATCACAGCATCACCTTGCTCCAACCTTCCAGTTATCGCGTCTTCGACGGTTCGCGGGCCACGGCCTACAGCGAAAAAGACGAACCCGTGCCCTTGGGGTTGCGTGGTCAGGCGCTGTGGCGGATCGAGCAGAGTGTGCGGGCCATTTGCCCGCAGCACGTGCTGTTGCGTTTCGGCTGGCTGCTCGATGACAGCCCGGATGGCACCCTGGGGCGTTTTCTGGCTCAGGCTGAAAAACCCGGTGAGTTGCTGATGGCCGATGATCGCCGCGGCAATCCCACGCCAGTCGATGATGCGGCGCGGGTAATCATTTCGGTGCTCAAGCAGCTGGATTGCTCGGCACCCTTGTGGGGCACCTACCACTACGCCGGGCATGAGGCCACTACTCCGCTGGCGCTTGGTCAGGCGATTTTGGCCGAGGCGCGAAACCTGCATCCGTTGGCAATCGAAGCGCCTACACCACAAGCGCACGCCGCACGGCCGGATGCAGCAGAAGAACCACAGCACGCGGTGCTGGCATGTAAAAAAATCCTACACACCTTCGGGATCAAACCTCGCGCTTGGCGTGCCGGTCTCCCGATCCTACTGGACAGGTTTTATCGTCATGGCTGATGCCCCGATCCTCGTCACCGGCGGCGCCGGGTTTATAGGTTCCAATCTGGTTGACGCGTTGCTGGCCAAGGGCTACGCAGTGCGAATCCTGGATGACATGTCCACAGGCAAACGCAGCAACCTGCCCCTGGACAATCCCAACGTAGAACTGATTGAAGGTGATGTGGCAGATGCAGCGCTGGTCGCCGACGTCATGGCCGGGTGCCGTGCCGTTGTGCATCTGGCAGCCGTGGCTTCAGTACAAGCCTCGGTAGACGACCCGGTACGCACTCACCAAAGCAACTTCGTCGGCACCTTGAACGTGTGCGAAGCCATGCGTGAATCAGGTGTAAAGCGCGTGGTATTTGCCTCCAGTGCTGCGGTTTACGGCAACAACGGTGAAGGTGAGTCGATTGTCGAAGACACGCCTAAAGCACCGCTCACGCCCTATGCATCCGACAAGCTGGCCAGCGAATACTATTTGGATTTCTACCGTCGCCAGCACGGCCTGGAACCTGTGATCTTTCGCTTCTTCAACGTTTTCGGGCCACGCCAAGACCCGTCTTCGCCGTACTCGGGCGTGATCAGCATCTTCAGTGAGCGCGCTGAAAAAGGCCTGCCTATCACTATTTTTGGCGATGGCGAGCAAACCCGCGATTTCGTCTACGTCGGTGATCTGGTCAACATTCTGGTGCAGGCCGTCGAGGCTGAACACGTTGAAGAGGGCGCGGTTAACGTGGGCCTGAACAAAGCCACCACCCTCAAGCAAATGCTCACCGCACTGAGCGACGTTGTCGGCCAGTTGCCGCCGATCAGCTACGGCCCGCCGCGTTCCGGTGACATCCGCCATTCGCGTGCCGACAACAGCCGTTTATTGCAACGATTCACCTTGGGTGAAACCACGCCGATGAGTGAAGGGCTGGCGCGTTTGTTGGGGCGCTGAGCCGCTAACTATAGGTCGACCGTCCCCACTCTATTAATCCCGCATCATAAGTGCGGGATTTTTTATGCATTAACGGATCATTCAGAGCGCAGCATTGGCACGGATGGATTTGCGAATTACTTGGGGGCGTTTGAAATTGCTTTTACGGCGTTGCGAGGCAATCCGGGGGAACGCAATGCGATTGCAGTACGCGCGTATTTGGAGGGGAATGATTCACCCTTCTCGGATAACGTTGAGTGGACAACAGGCTAGCGTTTCTAGCCGAGAGCACACTTAAATATTACGAATAAGGGCACTGCGTGGACCCGATTAAAATCACCACGGTGTACGGTGCTTCAAGCATAAGTAATCAATGAGTGGGCTGTTTCGCGATGTCATAAAAAACCAGAACCCTGTGCTAACGGGGTTCTGGTTTTTTAATGCATCTAGCGAGGTAGCTTAGAACTTGTAACCCAGGCCTACCATGTAAACCCATGGGTCTACATCAACGTTGACCTTGGCCCGGGTGCCCGGTGCAACGCCGTTGTTTTCAACGGTGGCGCGGGTATCGATGTCGATGTAGCGTGCCTGGGCGTTGATCATGATGTTGTCGGTCAGCATGTAGTCAGCACCGATCTGCCACGCCATGCCCCACGAGTTTTTTGCTTTGAAGTTGTCGAAGCCTGCTGCGTTGGCGCGGCTACCGACGTGTTCGTCATAGATCCAGGTGTAGTTGATACCGGCACCGACGTACGGTTGGAACGCCGATTTGGAGTCCAGCGGGTAGTACACAACGCTCAAGGTTGGCGGCAAGTGCTTGAGGGAGCCGAGTTTGCCGTTGGCGGCATCAAGGCCGGTGCCTTTGAGTTTCACGTCATGCTCAAACGGCGTCGCTGCCAACAATTCGATACCGATGTTGTTGGTGACCATGTACGCAAAGTTAAGACCCAATTGCGTGTCGCTGCTCATGGTCGCTTTGCCACCCAGATCGGTACCCGACAGTGGACCTTGGTCCACTTTGACGCTGGAGCTGTCGGCTTTCGGGTTAACCGTGATTGCACCGGCACGGACGATGATGTCGCCTTCAGTGTGCGCGTGAGCAAGCGGGGCAACGACGGCGAGGGCGAGGGCCGCTACGCTGAGCAAAGACTTGTGCATGGGAGCTCCAATTGGATATTTAAAATTTATATAACCAATGGTAGTGAGCGCCCTGTGCACCTCTGTTGACCCAGCTCAATGAAACGGTGAAGACCGGAAAAATTGTGAAAATTTCGTGAACCAACACCCAAATATGCGCTCGCTTAACCCTCCAACGTAGCGCTTCACCAGCACCGCAGTCTTCGGGTTTACGATCGCTTGGCCATCGAGCCTCGCCTTCGGCAACGGCGACGAGGGACTATTCCGGCAGTTCGTAGACGTAGATTTTCTGCGCATCCATCTGGTAACCGGCATCAGCCAGTTCGCTGGTGCTGGGCTTGACCTGCATCGCGCCTTCGATCCAGTACGGTTGGTACAGCTCATCGAGCTTGACCCCGACTTTGCTGGTGACATGCACGATCTGATTCGACGGCGGAGGCGGGACATGAATGCAGGCGCCGTAGTACGGCACCAGCAAAAAGTCCGTGGTGCGCCCTTCTTCATTCACCTCAAGCGGCACGATATAACCCGGCAGGCGAATGTGCTGACCGTCCAGCGCAGGCACCACCGGTGCATTGGGCATGCCCTGTTTGGCCGCAGGTGCTGCCTCCGGATCAAGGTTGCCCAGTTGCGACAGGTCGTGCATCGGCGCCATGTCCGCCACTTCGGGCGGCGCATCCGGCGGGATCATCTCAGACCAGGTCAATTCCTTCGGTTCAGCCGCCCACAGTGGAGCGGACACCAGCAGCAACAGTGCGAGCAGCGCGCGCGGCAATACAGAGCGATTCATAGGCACAGGCTCATAAGCGAATGGACAGACCATCGGCCAGCGATTGTCGGTAAGCGCGCCAGGCGGGCACGCAGCCCATCAACAGGGCGGCTGCCAGAATACCTGCGAGCAAGGTCCATTCATATTCACTCGGCCAGGCCAACGGCAAATACAGCCCGTAGTTCGACTGCACGTAGCCTTGGGCCACGGCGATGCTCACATACAACAACGCCACACCTGCAACCACGCCAGCCAATGCCAACGCCAGCGCTTCAAACACCAGCAAAGTGGCAATGTGCCAAGGGCGGGCACCCACTGAACGCAAAATCGCCATCTCGCGGCGCCGCTCGTTGAGGCTGGTCAAAATGGCGGTGAGCATGCCAATCAACCCGGTCAGCACCACAAACAACGAGACCACAAACAGGGCCTTTTCAGCGGTACTCATCAAACTCCAGAGTTCTTGCAGGGCCACGCCGGGCAAAATTGCCATCATCGGTTCGCCGCGAAATTCATTGATTTCACGTTGCAGGGCAAAGGTCGAAATTTTACTGTTCAACCCCAGCATAAAGGCGGTAATGGCCTGCGGCGTGAGGTCCATGTTGCGGGCCTGATCGGCCGTAATGCGGCCTGCGCCGCGAGCAGGCACGCCGTTATGCCAGTCGATGTGAATGGCTTCCATGCCGCCGAGGCTGATGTGCAGCGTGCGGTCGACCGGGGTGCCGGTGCGCTTGAGAATGCCGACCACGGTAAACGGTTTATCGTCGTGCTTGACCAGGCTCACGGCGGCGACGCCATGCGCCAACACCAGTTTGTCGCCTAATTTATAGTGCAACGCCTGCGCGACCTCAGCCCCCAGCACCACTTCAAACGGATCGGTAGCAAAGGCGCGGCCAGCGGCCAGCTCAAGGTTTTGCCGATGGCCGTACTGATAATGCTCAAAGTACGCCTCGCTGGTGCCCATCACCCGGTAGCCGCGGTGGGAGTCGCCCAACGACATGGGAATTGCCCACTTCACCTTCGGGTTATTGGCGAAGTGTTCAAAGCTGTCCCAGCGGATGTTGTTGGTGGCATTGCCGATGCGAAACACCGAATACAGCAGCAAATTGACCGACCCCGAACGTGCGCCGACGATCAGGTCCGTGCCGCTGATGGTGCTGGCAAAACTGCTGCGGGCCTCCGTTCGAACCCGCTCCACTGCCAGCAACAAACACACAGACAGGGCAATCGCGAATGCTGTCAGTAACGCGGTAAAACGGCGGTTAGCCAGGCTGGCCAGCGCAAGACGAAACAAATACATCTCAGACCTCTGCCGTCGTGGCGGCACGATTGAGTTCAGACAGCGATAGGTTGCGATCAAACAGCGGGGCCAGGCTCTGGTCGTGACTGACAAACAGCAAGCTGGCTCCGGCCTCGCGGCATTCGGCGAACAACAATTGGATAAACGCTTCGCGGGCATCGGCATCGAGGGCCGAGGTGGGCTCATCGGCGATCACCAGCTCGGGTTGGCCGATCAGGGCGCGGGCGGCGGCCACCCGTTGTTGCTGGCCGATGGACAGCGAGTCGGCACGGCGCTCCAGCAACGCGGGATCTTTAAGGCCCAAATGGGCGAGCAAGGTTTGCGCCGCTTTATCAACGCTACCGTGGCGTTGGGTGGCACGGCTGGCGCGCAGTTTGGAAAAGTGGCACGGCAACTCAACGTTTTCGCGCACTGACAAAAAGGGCAGCAAATTGAATTGCTGAAAAATATAACCGGTGTGATCGACGCGAAACCGGTCCCGTGCGCCCGCTCCGAGTTCGCTGAGTGCCTGGCCCAGCAAACGGATCGTCCCGCGATTGGCTTTTTGCACACCGCCGAGCAAGCCCAGCAACGTGGTTTTACCACTGCCGCTGGGGCCTTTGAGGAACAGGGTTTCGCCCGCTTGCAGGCGGAACTGAGGAATATCCAGCAGCACGGGGTGGCCCGGCCAATTAAAACTCAGGTCGCTCAGTTCGATGAGTGCGTGGGTCATGGGGAGTCAGGGTCGCCTGCAAGGTGATGGAAGGGCCTAGAGGCGCAAGGCAAGCTCGCGCCTGTACCCGTTTAGAACGTGAGCGTCGCTGCTTTGGCCGTCACTTGCACGGCCTGCTGACCGCTTGGGCCGATCAGTTGTACCTTGAATGTGTGGGTGGCGGGGAATGTCTTGAAAAACTGCGCCAGATCCAGGGTTTTCAGTGCTTCAGGATGGCTGCACGTGAACGCGTAGTGAGCTTCGATATCGCTGTGGTGATGCTCTGTTTTACTCACGCGCTCTTCAGGGGCCGGGTCGAATAACGGGCTGTTGAGTTCCTGTTCATCGACTGTGCAACCGGCTGCTTTCGGCACGCTGAACAGCACTAATGGATTGGTCAGCTGGGTGCGGGCGGCAGCGACCTTGGCTTTGTCAGCGTCAGTACTGGCAAGGTGCTCGAATCCCACCAGATTCATGGCCGGGCCGTCGAGGTCCAGTTCCAGTGTTTGACCATCAAGCGCCACGTTCAAGCTGGCAACGCCGTGTTCATGCGGCGCCAGGCTGCCGTGTTCGTGATCGTGGTCCTCAGCAGCATGCGCCACAGCCAGCGGCAACAGGGCAAACGGCAAAGCAAGCAGCAAACGGCGCATAGCATGACTCCAGCTAGTAAAGGGGGAATGGCTTGTTATGTGATCTTATAACAATGTTGCGAGAGTTTGCCCGTGTGCTTGGCGTTACGCAAGACGCGTGGGAGCATGCCTTGATGAAACTTCAGGAGCAGGGTGATGGTGCGTATTCGCGGAACAATTGGCGACTGGCCAGTGGATTTGACGGTAGAGCTGGATGAGGCGGAGTGGGCGCAGCTGGGCGGGCAGTTAAACGTTAACGCACCGGCCCCGGTTGCCGTTGCCCACAAACCTGCGAATCAAGACGATGCCGTGTGGGAAGCGACCAAGGATTTGTTGCGTCAGGCGGGTCAGATGACCGGCCCGCAACTGCTCGCCCAACTGCAAGCGCTGACCGGCAGTACAGGTGCCGGGAAGCGCTTGCTGGTGCGGTTGCGCCACAGCAGCGAGGTGAAAGTGGTCAGCGGCACTGACTCACCGGTTTACAGCTGGGTTGAATAAATCAGCAGGATGCACGCCTGACTTGGCGTAGGCGTTGGCTGCGATCTTTTTAAGATCAAGCGATCGCAGCCTGCGTGTTGATGTGCGGGTTTAGTACAGCGCTGCAAACAATTTGCGGCGGTAAGTGGTCACCAGCGGGTGATCGTTGCCCAGCAGGTCGAACACTTGCAGCAAAGTTTTGTGCGTAATGCCTTCGTTGTAGCTGCGATTGCGCACAAACAGTTTAAGCAAACCTTCGAGGGCGCCTTCATATTGCTGGCGGGCCAATTGCTGAACGGCCAGTTGGTAGGCGGCTTCATCGTCCTGCGGATTTTGCGCCACGCGGGTTTTCAAGTCCGCGACATCAGGCAGGTCTTTGGCCTGGCTCAAAAAGGTCAATTGCGCCTTGGCGCCCGCCAACTCGGCTTTGTGCTCATCGCTTTTTACAGCGTCGAGTACGGCTTGCGCTTCTGCCAGCTCGCCACGCTCAGCCAGGCAGCGACCATACAAAATCAGCGCCTTGGCGTGGGTGTTGTCTTCGGTCAGGACCTGTTTGAGTAGCGCCTCGGCTTCGGCAAAACGGCTTTCGGCAAACAGTGCCTGAGCCTGAACCATCGGGTCTTCGGCGGGCGGGGCAGGCATTTCGACATGGGGTTCAAGCATTGCGCGAATGGCGGACTCCGGCTGTGCTTCCTGAAACCCGTCGACGACTTTGCCATCCTTGAACAGCACCACCGTGGGCAGGGTCTGGATACCGATGCGCCCCACGATGTCCTGTTCAATGTCGCAATTGACTTTGGCCAGCAGCAGCTCGCCTTGGTAGTCCTCGGCAATGTGTTCCAGGATCGGCAGCATCACTTTGCACGGTGCGCACCATTCGGCCCAGAAATCGACTAACACCGGCTGATCGAAAGAGGCTTCGATCACGCGTTTATCGAAGTCTGCTGAGGTCACATCGAAGCTGAAAGTCGTGGTTGGCTGATTCATTACGGGTCTCGAAACAGGTAAATGAGGGCAACTATAAAGGCTGTGCGGGCACGCTGAAAGCCGTACTGCTGCGCTGCGCGTGATACAGGCTCACTTGGCGAAACTCATGGGGTTCGGCCAGGTCGGGTAAGGTCAATGCCCTGAGCGTTGCCAGTTGCCGGTACAGCGGATGTTTAAAGTCGCGCACCCGCGAATCAGCCACCAATGCCTGCTGCCCTCGGGTCAAAAATTGATCCAGCAGCGGCAGGTTTTCCCGGTCGTAGAGTACGTCGGCCACCAGAATCAGATCAAAGCGGTCCGCCTCGGCAAAAAAGTCGCTGCAATAACTCAGTTGCACATTATTCAGTTCAGCGTTGGCTCGACAGGCAGCCAGCGCCAATGGGTCCAGATCACACGCCAGCACTTGCAGCGCGCCGGCCTTGGCCGCAGCAATGGCCGCCACCCCCGAACCGGCGCCAAAATCCAGTACGCGCTTGCCTTTGACCCACTGCGGGTGTTGGGCCAGATACCGCGCCAATGCCAGGCCGCTGGCCCAGCAAAAGGCCCAGTAGGGCGGCTCGTAGAGAATGCGCCGGGTTTCGTCCGGGGTGAAGGCGCGGTCCATGTTGTGCGCGTCGATCAACCACAGTTGGAGTGAGGTGCCAGGCAGATCGGTGGCCACCAGCCGCGCATCACCCAGCAGCTCACTTAATGACTGTTGCAGGTCGACCGGTGTGTTCATGGCGCTTTGACGAGTGCCAGGGTGCCCATTGCCTGGGTCGCGGGTTGGCCGATGATGCGCGACGGCAGGTGCAGAATCAGTTGCCCGGACTGACTGGCGCGCCCGCGCAGTTCCACCCGTGCCCCGGCCGGAAACGCTTGCGGGTTGAATCGCAGCTTGAACGGCAGTGGCTGGTTATTGCCGATGATCTTGCTGCTGGCCATCAGCCCTTGAGGACGTCCGCGTTCATCCACGATCAGCATTGCCAATTCGACTTCTGCGCCAGCCGGTACGCCGGTCAGCACGCCACTCAATTCACGCTGATAGGCGGGCAGGGGGCCAAGATCGGCCGGGGCATCGGTTTTTGGCTGCGCCAGCACCTGGGGTTGTGCCGACTTTGGCGGCTCACTGCTACAGGCGACCAGCAAACTGGCGAGGCACAGCAAAACAAGCGTTCGTAGCGACATAGTGGGCTCCAGCGGCAGGTCAGTCGTTGTATCAGATTGTGTAAAACGTAGTAGGCGGACTGTATACCGTAAAGCCTATGGCTTGTCTTGCCAGTGGGATGCGCTACCATGGCGCTCCCCATTTTTTGTTGCCTGCCACCATGCACTGTCCCTTCTGCGGTGCCAACGACACTAAAGTCATCGACTCGCGTCTGGTCGCCGAGGGCGATCAGGTGCGCCGCCGGCGTGAATGCCTGGCCTGTGGTGAGCGTTTCACCACCTTTGAAACAGCTGAGTTGGTCTTACCCCGCCTTATCAAGCAAGACGGCAGTCGTCAGCCGTTCGACGAAGAAAAACTGCGCGCCGGCATGCAGCGTGCGCTGGAAAAACGCCCGGTGAGTGTCGAGCGTCTTGAAGCGGCGCTGGCCCATATCAAAAGCAGGCTGCGCGCCACCGGCGAACGCGAAGTCAAATCGCTGGTCGTGGGTGAGCTGGTCATGGGCGAGCTGCAAAAGCTCGACGAAGTGGCCTACATCCGTTTTGCCTCTGTTTATCGACGCTTCCAGGACCTCAATGAGTTCCGCGAAGAGATCGACCGCCTTGCCCGTGAGCCTTCAAAGGAGTGATTGTGTCCACTGAGCAACTGGTTTTAGACGCCCATTACATGGCGCGTGCCATCGAGCTGGCCCGTAAGGGGCTGTACACCACCCACCCCAACCCTCGTGTGGGTTGCGTCATCGTGCGTGACGGCCAGATCGTCGGCGAAGGCTGGCATGTGCGTGCGGGTGAGCCGCACGCCGAGGTCCACGCCTTGCGGGCCGCCGGAGCACTGGCTCGCGGGGCGACGGCCTACGTCACCCTTGAGCCGTGCAGTCATCACGGGCGCACCCCGCCGTGCGCCGAAGGCTTGGTCAATGCCGGGGTCGCCCGCGTGGTGGCCGCCATGCAAGACCCAAACCCGGAAGTCGCAGGGCGTGGCCTCAAGCGTTTGGCCGATGCTGGCATTGAGGTGCGGTGCGGCGTGCTGGAATCTCAAGCGCGGGCCTTGAACCAGGGCTTTCTCAAGCGCATGGAGCATGGCCTGCCGTTTGTGCGAGTCAAGCTGGCAATGAGCCTGGACGGGCGCACCGCGATGGCCAGCGGTGAGAGCCAATGGATTACCGGGCCTGCCGCACGTTCTGCGGTGCAGCGCTTGCGCGCGCAAGCCAGCGTGGTGATAACCGGTGCCGACACGGTACTGGCCGATGGCGCCCGTTTAACGGTGCGTGCCGATGAGTTGGGGCTGGATGCCGAGCAGACCGCGCTGGCCATGAGTCGTGCGCCGCTGCGCGTGTTGATTGACGGGCGCTTGCGCGTGCCGCTGGATGCACCGTTCTTCAAGGCCGGGCCAGCGCTGGTCGCCACCTGTGTGCCGCCTGCCGAACAATACCGCACAGGCCCCGAGTGCCTGGTGATTCCAGGCGAGAACGGTCAGATCGATCTGCGTCAGTTGCTGTTGGCGCTGGCCGCCCGCGATGTCAACGAAGTGCTGGTTGAAGCCGGTCCTCGTCTGGCGGGTGCATTTGCCGAACAGGGCCTGGTGGACGAGTATCAGATTTTCATCGCAGCCAAGTTTTTGGGTTCGACGGCCCGTCCCTTGCTGGAGCTGCCGTTGACCCGCATGAGCGAAGCGAGCGAACTCAAGATCATCGAAATGCGCGCGGTGGGGGATGACTGGCGAGTCATTGCCATACCTGTGCCATCAGCGAGCGTATAATTCTCAGCCTCCGTTTTACGCAGGCTTGGTTCTCAAGGGGAACGCCATGTTTACCGGCATTATCGAATCCATCGGCAACATCCGTGCACTGACCCCAAAAGGTGGTGATGTACGGGTTTATGTAGACACCGGCAAGCTCGACCTGAGCGACGTCAAGCTGGGCGACAGCATCGCGATCAACGGCGTGTGCCTGACCGCGGTTGAGTTGCCGGGCAATGGTTTTATGGCCGATGTCAGTCGCGAAACGCTGGACTGCACCGCGTTCAATGATTTGAAAACGGGCAGCCGGGTCAACCTGGAAAAGGCCCTGACCCCGACCACACGTCTGGGTGGGCATTTGGTAAGCGGCCACGTGGACGGCGTGGGCGAGGTGATCTTCCGTGAGGAGAACGCCCGCGCCATTGAGTTCCGTATCCGCGCACCCAAAGCGCTGGCCAAGTACATCGCCCATAAAGGCTCGATCACGGTAGACGGCACCAGCCTGACCGTGAACTCGGTCAATGGCGCCGAATTCTCGCTGACCATCATCCCGCATACCCTGACTGAAACCATCATGGGCGACTACCGCCCTGGCCGCCGGGTAAACCTTGAAGTTGACCTGCTGGCGCGTTACCTGGAGCGTTTGTTGCTGGGCGACAAAGCCGCCGAGCCGACCCAGGGCAGCACCATCAGCGAAAGTTTTCTGGCCGCCAACGGCTACCTCAAATCCTGACTTAAGGGGGTGCCGCGTGGCGCTCAACAGCATCGAAGAACTGGTTGAAGACATCCGCCAAGGCAAGATGGTCATCCTCATGGATGACGAAGACCGCGAAAACGAAGGCGACCTGATCATGGCCGCCGAGTGCTGCAAGGCCGAGCACATCAACTTCATGGCGCGCTTCGCCCGTGGCTTGATCTGTATGCCAATGACCCGCGAGCGCTGCGAGCTGCTCAAGTTGCCCTTGATGGCACCGCGCAACGGTTCGGGTTTCGGCACCAAGTTCACTGTTTCCATTGAAGCGGCGACCGGCGTCACCACGGGCATTTCTGCCGCTGACCGCGCCCGCACCGTGCAAGCGGCCTCTGCCAAAGATGCCAAGGCCGAAGACATCGTCAGCCCCGGCCACATCTTCCCGCTGATGGCCCAGGCGGGTGGCACTCTGGCCCGCGCCGGTCACACCGAAGCCGCCTGCGACCTGGCGCGCATGGCCGGTTTCGAACCCAGCGGCGTGATCTGCGAAGTGATGAATGACGACGGCACCATGTCCCGTCGCCCGCAGCTTGAAACATTTGCGGCTGAGCATGGCATCAAAATCGGCACCATTGCCGACCTGATCCACTACCGCATGATCCACGAACGTACCGTTCAGCGGATTGCCGAGCAGCCATTGGACAGCGAACTGGGCCAATTCAATTTGGTGACCTATCGTGATTCAGTCGAAGGTGATGTGCACATGGCGCTGACCCTGGGCAAGATCTGCGCTGAAGAACCGACGCTGGTACGGGTGCACAACATGGACCCGCTGCGCGATCTGCTGATGGTCAAGCAGCCCGGCCGCTGGAGCCTGCGCGCCGCCATGAGTGCCGTGGCACAGGCCGGTAGCGGGGTTGTATTGCTGCTGGGCCATCCGCTGGACGGTGACGTGCTGCTGGCGCACATCCGCGAAACTGCCGACGCTGCGCCAGTGAAAAAACCGACCACTTACAGCATCGTGGGTGCCGGTTCGCAGATCCTGCGTGACCTTGGTGTGCGCAAAATGCGCCTGATGAGTTCACCAATGAAGTTCAACGCCATATCCGGTTTCGATCTGGAAGTTGTAGAATACGTGCCCTCCGAATAAAGACCGGGTGTTTCCCGTCTGAAATTCGTGGCCCAAACTCCTTAAAGAACGCACGCGAGTGCGTTCTGGCTCTTTAATACGAGACATACCGAATGACCCTGAAGACCATCGAAGGTACCTTCATTGCCCCCAAAGGTCGCTACGCACTTGTAGTTGGCCGTTTCAACAGCTTTGTTGTCGAAAGCCTGGTGAGTGGTGCCGTTGATGCCCTGGTTCGCCACGGTGTGAACGAAAGTGACATCACCCTCATTCGCGCGCCGGGTGCGTTCGAAATCCCGTTGGTTGCGCAAAAGGTTGCCCAGCGCAACGAATTCGCCGCCATCATCGCCCTGGGCGCTGTGATTCGTGGCGGTACGCCGCACTTCGAATACGTTGCTGGCGAGTGCACCAAAGGCTTGGCCCAGGTGTCCATGCAGTTCGGCGTACCGGTTGCATTCGGCGTGCTGACCGTTGACTCCATCGAGCAAGCCATCGAGCGTTCCGGCACCAAAGCCGGTAACAAAGGCGCAGAAGCTGCCTTGTCCGCCCTCGAAATGGTCAGCCTGTTGGCGCAGTTGGAGGCCAAGTGATTTCCGACGAAAGCGATCGTTTCAACCCGCGCGATCCAAAACCTGCGGACGCTGGCAAGCCCTCTAAAAGTGCCAAACGTCGCGAAGCGCGTCAGCTCGCGACCCAGGCGCTGTACCAGTGGCACATGGCCAAGCATTCGTTGAACGAAATCGAAGCGCAGTTTCGCGTTGATAACGACTTCACTGACGTTGATGCGGCTTACTTCCGTGAAATCCTGCACGGCGTGCCTGCACACCGTGGCGAAATCGATGCTGCCCTGACCCCGTGTCTGGACATCACCATCGAAGAGCTGGACCCGGTTGAACTGGCTGTACTGCGTCTGTCCACCTGGGAACTGATCAAGCGTGTCGACGTGCCTTACCGCGTTGTGATCAACGAAGGCATCGAGCTGGCCAAAGTGTACGGTTCCACCGACGGCCACAAGTTCGTCAACGGTGTACTCGACAAATTGGCACCACGCCTGCGTGAAGCCGAAGTTAAAGCGTTCAAGCGCTAAACAGCGCTGCATGCCATGGGCGAGTTTGAGCTGATCCGCACCGTTTTCGCTGCCGCGCCTTGTGCCCAAGGCGGCGAGGGCGTTGCGCTGGGTATTGGCGACGACTGCGCCCTGCTGGATGTTCCCTTCGGGGAACAACTGGCTATCTCTACCGACACGCTGGTGGCAGGCGTGCACTTCGCAGATCCTTGCGACCCTTTCTTGCTCGGTCAGCGTTCGCTGGCAGTGGCGGCCAGTGATTTGGCGGCCATGGGCGCAACCCCCCTCGCGTTTACCCTTGCCCTGACCTTGCCGACGGTTCACACCGATTGGCTGCAAGCGTTCGCCCGGGGTTTGAATCAAATGGCTGTGGCGTGCAATCTGCGCCTGATCGGTGGCGACACCACGCGGGGGCCGCTGTGCCTGACGCTCACGGTGTTCGGCCGCGTGGCCAGCGGGCGTGCCCTGACCCGCAGCGGTGCGCAGGCGGGTGATGTGTTGTGCGTGGGCGGTGAGTTGGGCAATGCCGCCGGGGCCTTGCCCTTGGTGTTGGGCCAGCGCAGCGCCGAATCGTTTATTGCGCAACCTTTGCTGGCGCATTACTGGTCGCCGCAGCCGCAACTGGCGTTGGGCCAGGCGCTGCGCGGCAAAGCCACCAGCGCGCTGGATATCTCCGACGGCTTGTTGGCCGATTGCGGGCACATCGCGCTGGCCTCACAGGTGCGGCTGCTGATCGACCGTGATCGCGTGCCGGTCTCATTGGCCCTGGAAGAGTTTTTGGGCAGCGCGGGCGCGCAGCAAGCGGCCTTGAGCGGCGGCGACGACTACGTACTGGCGTTTACCTTGCCTGAGCGCGATGTGCCGACCCTGCAGGCGGACGGCTGGCCGATCCACGTGATTGGCTGTGTGGTTGAAGGGCAGGGCGTTGGGTTGTTGGATGCGGATGGGCAAGACATCACCCCGGCCATTCGTGGTTACCAGCATTTCCGTGGCATCTAACCCGTAGTCGCTGCCACAGGCTGCGATCGGCCGCACAGCGGTCGTGCTTTAAAAAAGGTGCAGGTCGTTCACCCGTATCGCAGCCTGCGGCAGCGACTACGAAGTTGAAGCAGCGCCTCAAAAGAATCAAACTTTTTGATATTTATCTCCGATAATTCAGCCTAAGCGTCTGTAGGAACCTCCTGCTACAATGCCGCCTCTGCGAATTTCCAGTCCTCAAATTGATCAGGAGCACACGGTGCCCGTCGCTTTTGTTGCCGCTTGCAAACTCCCTACTCCCTTTGCCGAATTCACCATGCATGGCTTCCTTGAGAAAGCCACGGGTCGTGAACACGTTGTGCTCAGTTTGGGCGACGTGGCGGATGGCGCGCCCGTGCTGGGCCGGGTGCATTCTGAATGCCTGACCGGCGATGCATTGTTCAGTCAACGCTGTGACTGCGGTTCACAGCTCGAAGCGGCCTTGCAGGCCATCGCCCGCGAAGGCCGCGGCGTGTTGCTGTACTTGCGTCAGGAAGGCCGCGGCATTGGCCTGCTGAACAAGATCCGCGCCTACGAGTTGCAGGACGGCGGCGCTGACACCGTTGAGGCCAACGAACGTCTGGGCTTTGCGGCCGATCAGCGTGATTACGCAATCTGCCTGCCGATGCTTGAGCACATGGGCGTCAAGTCCCTGCGTTTGATGACCAACAACCCGCGCAAGGTCAAAGCCTTGACCGATATGGGCATCACCGTCGCTGAGCGTGTGCCGCTGCACACCGGCCACAACCCGCACAACAAGCTGTACCTGGCGACCAAGGCCAATAAACTCGGGCACATGATGGGCAATCAACACCAGAACGAGGCTGACCCGGCGTGACCCGGGGCCAGCGTCGTCGGCGCTTGAGTTTCAGTTGGTGGCAACAGTTGGTACTGACCCTGCTGCCGCTGGCATTGGCCAACTGGTTTTTCGGCAAGTCCGAACCCTTGCTGCCTGGGCTGACAATGCCTTTCTTTATTGCCGGGGTGGCGTCGATGTTTGTCACCCTGCGCACGTTCAGCCCCTACAAACATGGCCTGATCAACCTGCAAAAAGCCCTCGATACCGCGCAAGAGCCTGCTGCCTGGGATCATCTGGCGCAGGTACGGCGGCGTGCTTTGCTGGCCGCCGGGCTGCCTGCCTGGATCGCCGCGCTGGCGGTATTTGTCGGGCTTGAAGGTGTGCCGCTGTTGTTGCTGGCGTTGTCGACGCTGGTGCTGTTTTACCTCTGTCGCATTCCTCGTCAGGTCGGTTGATGCGCCTGTGGCTGGCGCTTGCGTTGCTGGCCGTGGGCGTACCCGGCATGGCCGCCACGCGGGTGGTCAGCCTGGCACCGTCGCTGTCTGAAATGGTGGTAGAGCTGGGCGCCAGCGACCTGCTGGTCGGGCGTCTGGACGCAGGCGAGCCCTTGCCGGAACTGGCCCATGTCCCTTCAGTGGGCGGCTATGGCCAGTTGGACATGGAGCGTGTGGTCAGCCTGCAACCGGACTTGCTCTTGCTATGGCCGGGCAGTGTCGGCGTTGCGCAACGCGAACAACTGCGCCGGTTGAACATCCCGACCTACAGTGCTGACCCCAAAAGTCTGAGTGAACTGGCCGAACAGGTCCAAGCCCTGGCCATTGCCTTGAATCGCCCCGAGCGCGGCCATGAACTGGCCACGCAGTGGCGGGCGCGGCTGGCTGAGTTGCGCGAGCAGTATCACCGTGACACACCATTGCGGGTGTTTTACCAAGTGTGGGATCAACCGCTGTACACCGTAGGTGGCGGGCAAATCATCAGCGATGCACTGGCGGTATGCGGCGCCAGCAATGTGTTTGCAGACCTTCATCTGCCTGCACCGCAGGTCAGCATCGAGTCTGTGTTGCAGCGCAACCCTGAGGTGATCATTGCAGGCACCCAGGCGCAGTTGACTGCCTGGAAAGCCTGGCCGCAGATCGACGCGGTAAAGCACGGGCGATTACTTTTATTGAGCGACAAAGGTCTTGAGCGGCCGAGCGGGCAGATGATCGAAGCAACAGCCAAGCTCTGTCGGCAACTGTCGATAACCCCGTAGACGCTGGCGAAGGCTGCGAGCGGTTGATCTAAAAAACACAGCCGTCGGGGTTATAAGGGGGGCGTCCAGGTCACGCCAAATTGCAGGCTGCGCCGCTCTTCGCGATAGCCGTAATACTGCCCTTCATAGCCGTATAGCGCGCGGGTGAAGGTTTTATCCAGCAGGTTGTCGACTTTCACCTCCAGGCGCACCTCTGAACTGGCCTGCCAGTTGCCCCGCAGCCCTAACAGTCCATAGCCGCCAATCGGCTGTTGATTGGCTTCGTCGTTATAGCTGCTGCTCACCGCTTGCCAACTGGCGCCGACGCCAAGGCGATCAAACTGACGATCCAGATCCAGGCTCAACGTGCGCCGCGCGCGACGGCTCAGGGTTTTGCCCGTGTCACGGTCGCGCGGGTCGATGATTGCGACGCCCAGGCTGCTTTGCCAGCCGAACCACTCTTGATGCAGCGCGCTTTCAAAACCGGTAATGCGGGCTGAGCCAATGTTTTGCTGAATCCAGTCGGCATCTGCCACGATTGCGTCGCGAATGTCTGTGCGATACAGCGATGTCTCCAGTCGGCTGGTGTCGCTTAACTGACTGCGCCATTGCAGTTCGTAGCTTTTGGAATGCTCGGGTTTGAGTGACGGGTTGCCAAACTGCGGGTAGTACAAATCGTTAAACGTTGGCGCACGAAAGCCCTCGCTGTAGGACAGCAGCACATCGTTGTCCGCATTCAACGGCACCGTCAGGCTGCCACTCCAGGTGTTGTTGCTACCAAATTGTTGGTTTTTGTCGTGACGCAGCCCCAGCTCCGTCGAAAAGTACTCGCCCTCAAAGCGATGCTGAACAAACGCTGCGCGGTTCCAGCGGCTGTCTTGCTCAAAGTCAGTGCTGCTGCGTACCCGGTCTTCATACGCATCAAGGCCAAGCGTCAGGCTGTTTTGATCGTCCAGCGTCAGGGTGTTCTGCCAATTCAACGCGTCGCGATAGGTGTTGAAGCTGTAAAGGGCGGGGCTGAGCTTGTCCCGGGTCTTTTCGCGGTTCTCGCTATGGCCCAGCTCAAGGCGTGAGTTCCAGCGCTCTGAGAGCTGCGCATCGATAAAACTGCCCACGCTGCTGATGTCGAAATCGCTGTAACCCTGTTGGCCGAACATGGCATCCAGTTCGGTTTTGCCGGTGCTCTTGATGGCACTGATCCCGACTTCCAGTGTGTCGTTCAGGCTGTGGTTCAGGTTCAGGCTGACGGATTTGTTACGGTAAGCGTCGTGATCGTTATCGACCGGGTAGGACACGGTGGTGCGATTAATACCCGCCGTTTCCTCCAGCGCCCCGCTGAGGTTGAAGCGTGTTTGCGCATCCCCGCCAGAAACCCCCACGCTGTTTTGCGAGCTGCCATAGCTGCCCATCGCACTGTGCAGACGCAGTTGCGGCGCTTGATGGGCGCCACGTCGGGTAAAAATCTGAATCACGCCGCCGATGGCATCGCTGCCATATATCACCGAGCGCGAGCCGCGCAGCACTTCGACGCGCTCGATCTGGTCAATGTTCAGGTATTGCAGGTTGCTGTCGGCCGACGTGGCATTGGCCATGCGCTGGCCGTCCACCAGAACCAGGCTTTGCGCTGACTTGGTGCCACGAATATAGATGCCCGGTAACGCTCCGCGCCCACCACTGCGTGCGACTTGTACGCCGGGCACGCGCCCCAGCAGGTCGCTCAGGCTGGTGGGTTGCAGGCGGTCGATGTCGGCGCGGGTAAACACTGTATTGGCGCTGCTGCTGTCCGAGCGCGCCTCTACCTGGCGATTGCCGGTGATCAGTGTTTGCGGGAGCTTGAGCGCGTCGTCACGTTCAATGGCGTCGGCCATCAGCGAGCTGGCAGGGATAAAGCTGAGGAATAAGGCTGTGCGCAGATGTTTCATGGAATCCGGATTCTGTAGTCGCCGCCGCAGGCTGCGATAAGGGCCCAAGGCCTTCAAGAAAAAGGTCCGTCGCCACGACGCACCCCCAACCCTTCGCAGCCTGCGGCAGCGACTACAGAGTGTTTTTAAAGCCCCAGCAGTGCCATGCGCTGGCGCACCGAGGCTTCAATGCCTGGCGCATCCAGACCGCATTCGGCCAGCATCTGGCTCGGTTTGGCGTGCTCGACGTACACGTCCGGCAAGCCCAGGTGAAGAATGGGCTTAAGCAGGTTTTCGCGGGCCATGAACTCACTGACCGCTGAGCCTGCGCCGCCCATGATGGCGTTTTCTTCGACGGTCACCAACAGGTCGTGGCTGTTGGCCATTTCTCGCACCAGCGCTTCATCCATCGGTTTAACGAAACGCATGTCGACCACAGTGGCGTCGAGTGTTTCGGCCACTTGCAGGGCTTGGGCCAGTTGCACGCCGAACACCAGCATCGCCACTTTCGACCCTTTGCGACGGATCACGCCTTTGCCGATCTCGATCGGTTCCAGTGTTTTCTCGATGGGCGTATTGGGCCCCGTACCGCGTGGGTAACGCACCGCCGCCGGGCCGTTATACAGATGGCCGGTGGTGAGCATTTTGCGCAATTCGTTTTCGTCACTCGGGGTCATGATGACCATGCCCGGAATGCAGCGCAGGTAAGACAGGTCGAAGCTGCCGGCATGGGTTGGGCCGTCTTCACCCACCAGGCCCGCACGGTCGATGGCAAACAGCACGTCCAGGTTTTGCACGGCCACGTCGTGTACCAATTGGTCATAACCGCGTTGCAGGAACGTCGAATAAATGGCCACCACTGGCTTGGCGCCTTCGCAGGCCATGCCCGCGGCAAAGGTTACGGCGTGTTGTTCAGCAATGGCCACGTCGAAATAACGCAACGGGAAGCGCTCGCTGAATGCGATCAGGTCCGATCCCTCTTTCATCGCCGGGGTAATGCCCACCAGGCGCTGATCGGCGGCGGCCATGTCGCATAACCACTCGCCAAACACGGCGGAATACTTAGGCCCGCTCGCCGCTTTGGGGGCGGCTTTTGGCGCGTCCAGCGGTTCAAGTTTGGTGATGGCGTGGTAACCGATCGGGTCGACTTCTGCCGGGGCGAAGCCCTTGCCCTTTTTGGTGACGATGTGCAGGAACTGCGGGCCTTTGAGGTCGCGCATGTTGCGCAGCGTCGCGATCAGTGTCGGCAGGTCGTGGCCGTCAATCGGGCCGATGTAGTTCCAGCCCAGTTCTTCAAACAACGTGCCGGGCACCAACATGCCTTTGGCATATTCTTCGGTGCGACGGGCGATTTCCCAGGCGCCGGGCAAGCGCGACAGCACTTTCTTGCTGCCTTCGCGCATGCTGGCGTAGGTGCGGCTCGACAGAATTTTGGCCAGGTAGTTGGACAACCCGCCCACATTGCGCGAGATCGACATGTCGTTGTCGTTGAGGATCACCAACATGTTGGCGTTGACCTCCGGCGCATGGTTCAACGCTTCAAACGCCATGCCAGCGGTCAAGGCGCCATCACCGATCACCGCAATGGCTTTGCGGTCGCTGTTTTGCAAACGGGCGGCAATTGCCATGCCCAGCGCAGCGCTGATCGAGGTGCTGGAGTGACCGACGCCAAAGGTGTCGTACTCGCTTTCGGAACGACGCGGAAAGGCGGCAACGCCGTCCTTCTGGCGCAAGGTCGCCATTTGCTCACGACGGCCGGTGAGAATTTTGTGCGGATACGCCTGATGACCCACGTCCCACACCACGCGGTCGTCCGGGGTGTCAAACACGTAGTGCAACGCGATGGTCAGCTCGATGACGCCTAAGCCTGCACCAAAATGCCCGCCCGTCTGGCCGACGGTGTAGAGCAGTTCCTGGCGCAATTCATCGGCCAAAGGTTCCAGCTCGGCTTCGGCTAACCGGCGCAGGCCCGCAGGCGTGCCGGCTCGGTCGAGCAGGGGCGTGGTCGGGCGCTTGCGGGGAAACTCATGAAACGTCGTTGGCATCAGGCGAATCGTTATAGGTATAAGAAGAGGCGGCAGTTTACCTTATGCAACGTAAGCTGCCCACGGAGTCTGGTATTCGTTAGTCAGACCTTGGCATTAGAGCGTGTCTGAAATATCGGGATAGCGCCGCTTTTAGTGGCGGCGCTCTACGATATAGCGCGCCAGTTCACGCAATGGCTCTGCCGCTGCATCAAAAGGTCGCAGGGCGTCAATGGCCTGATCGCGCAGCTCAAGTGCATAGGCTTTGGCGGCGTTCAGGCCCATCAAAGACGGGTACGTAGGCTTGTCACGGGCCGCATCGGCGCCCGACTGTTTGCCCAGGGTCGCGGTATCGCCTTCCACATCAAGGATGTCGTCCTGCACTTGAAACGCCAGACCAATGGCCCGCGCATACACCTTCAGGGCCTGCAAGTCACTGGGCTGGGCACGGCCGCTGGCCAATGCGCCCAGTTGCACACTGGCTTCGATCAGGGCGCCGGTCTTGTGCCGGTGCATGTATTCCAGGGCGTTTTGATCAAGCTTGATGCCGACTGAGCCGAGGTCGATGGCTTGACCGCCTACCATGCCTGCCGGGCCTGCGGCCAATGCCAAGTCAGACACCATCTGTAAGCGCGTCTGGGCATCCAGTGTGCTCATGTGCGTGTCGAGCAGGGCGCTGAACGCCAGGCTTTGCAAACCGTCACCGGCCAGAATTGCGCAGGCTTCATCGAAGGCTTTGTGCGTAGTGGGCTGGCCACGGCGCAGGTCGTCGTCGTCCATCGCGGGCAAATCATCGTGTACCAGCGAGTAGGCATGAATAAGTTCTACTGCGCAGGCTGCACCGTTGGCGTGCTCGGGTGGGCAACCCAAGGCTTGGCAAGCGGCATACGCCAGCAGCGGGCGAACCCGCTTGCCTCCATTCATGACGCTATAGCGCATGGCCTCATATAGACGGGCCAACTGCGGCGACGGCGCGACAAACAAGCGTTCAAGGGCCGCATTGACGCGGGCCTGGCTGCTGGCCTGGTAGGCATCAATCATTCGGGCTGTTCCGCATCGAAGGGTTCTTGCGCCAGCTCGCCATCACGCTCAAGCAATATCTGCACTTTTTGCTCGGCTTGAGTGAGTGCGCCCTGGCAATCACGGGTCAGGCGAATGCCTTGTTCGAAGGCTGTCAGCGAGTCTTCAAGCGACAGCTCGCCGTTTTCCAGGCGCTCGACCAGTGTTTGCAGCTCTGCGAGGGACTGCTCGAAATCCGGGGAAGTTTTTTTGCGGGCCATGGCGTCGCTCTCGGTAGGCGTTAAAACCGGCCGACACTAGCAGACGCTGAGTTTTGGGGCAAATCGGGCGGCGGGTGCTGGTGCTCAGTGCGCTTGTGCGTTCATTGGGCGGAGGATTGAAGTGCCGTGCCTATTTGTCTTTGGACGGCGTAGGAAAGGGGTCGTAAATGGCAGCGATTACGCTCCTAACAGTCTATTTTTGTAGGTTTTTTAGCTCGGAGACGCTTCCTTAAAAAATACGGAAAATTCCGACATTTTTTACTTTCCCTTTCCAATACTGTCTCGCCACTTGAATGGAATCGGTAGTGGCCAGTGGCAACTTTCTCTTGTTTTTCGACAGCATTGAGTGCGCGTTCTTCTTTGGTTGGCGGCAGGCCATGACCTATGCCAACAAGCTGTATGCGCGGGTTGTCAGTTTGGCCAAGTCGCCGGTATTCAAAGACAGCTTCGCCGGCAACGACGTGCGTTTCTCTCATGAGTTCGAGGCCCTGGAGCGCGAGCTGGGCAAAGCTCAATCACTGCATGAAAGCGTCCCGATCGACTGGCTGGCCGTACAAGAGCAAAGCGAAGCGCTGCTGTGTGACCAGTCCAAAGACCTGCGCGTGGGTGTCTGGTTGACGTGGGCGTTGTATCAGCGCGAGTCCTTCAATGGATTGCTGGCGGGTTTGGGGCTGCTGCATCACCTGTGCACCCGGCAATGGGCGCTTATTCACCCGCTCAAGCCGCGTACGCGGGCGGCGGCCATCAGTTGGCTAACTGTGCGTCTGGATCGGGCGCTCAATGACAGTATTCCTCTTCAGGAGCAACTGCCGCTGTTTAGGCACATGGTTGAACTGCTGTTGGAGTTGGAGCGCGTGTTGACCTTGCATTTGGGCGACGAGGTGCCGCTGCTGTTACCGGTTTGCCGCCGTTTGAGCCGTATGGTTGAGCGAGCCACCGATAATCAGCAAGCGCCAGGCCCCCTTTCGTCAATGGTGGCGCAGGTCAGGCACGTGGCGACCCAATTGATTGAGAACACCTCGCCGATTGATAGCGAAAAAGACGCGCAAAAATCGTTGCGTGCCCTTCAGCACAACGCACGGACATTGTGTGTCTGGTGGCTAAAACAGAACGCCACTGACCTGCGGGCGTTGCGCCTGAACCGAACGCTGACCTGGATGGCCATCGACGTGGCGCCTGAACGCAATGGCGAACACATCACACCGGTGCGCGGCCCGGCGGCGCAGACACTTAAAACGTTTGACCAACAGTTTGAGCTCCAGCAGTTCGCCGACTTGCTGATGGCGCTGGAAGCCTGCCTGAGCAAAGCCCCGTTCTGGTTCGATGGCCAGCGCAGGGTTTGGGCGTGTTTGAGCGCGTTGAAGGCTGACGTGGCCATGCGTGAAGTTGAACAGCATATGGCACTCCTCCTTCAGCGGCTTCCGGGCCTTGCGCAACTGCGCTTTAGCGACGGCACACCGTTTGCCGACCCTCAGACCCACGACTGGATTGCAACCTGCGTCATGCCGCATTTACAGACGCAGCCCGCCCCCGAATCCGTGGCACCCAACGTTGCTCGACCGCTCTGGGAGGTTGCGCTGCAAGAGGCTCAAGAGGTTGCTCGCAGCAGTGGCTTCAAGCCGGCGGTGCAACAGCTCAAGCGCGGGCTGGCCAGTGCGCAAAACGAACGGGAGCGTTTTCACTGGCAACTGACCCTCGCCCGGTTGTGCTTCCTCAGCAAGAAGTACGAACTCGCCAAAACCCAGCTCGAAATGCTCGATCAATTACTTCAACGCTCAGGTTTGCAGGCGTGGGAGCCGCAACTGGTGCTTGAAGTCATACGTCTTTTGCACCGCTGTTGCGAGCTGTTGCCGCAGAGCCATGACGTGCGCGAACGCAAGGATGAGATGTATCGCAGGTTGTGCCACCTCGATCTTGAAGTGGTACTCGAATAGGCCCACAGGCCACACACGAAAGGAAAGAACCTCATGGCCAAAGAAGGCTCGGTCGCACCCAAAGAACGGATCAACATCACGTTCAAACCCGCTACGGGCGGCGCTCAAGAAGAGATTGAACTGCCGTTGAAGTTGCTCGTCATCGGCGATTACGTACAGCAAGTCGATGAGCGAAAACTCGAAGACCGAAAGCCCGTCGCCATCGACAAAATGACCTTTGATGAGGTGCTTGCCAAGCAAGGGCTGAGCTTGAGCCTGAATGTGCCAAACCGCCTGCAAGAGGAGGGTGGTACGGATGAGTTGGCTATTGCCCTGAACATCAGCGCCATGAAGGACTTCAACCCCGCGAGCCTGGTGGAGCAAGTGCCCGAGCTGAAAAAACTGATGGAGCTGCGCGACGCCTTGGTCGCACTTAAAGGCCCGCTGGGCAATGCGCCCAGTTTTCGCAAAGCGATTGAAGGTGTGCTGGCCGATGAGGCATCCCGT
Organism: Pseudomonas sp. TAA207; assembly: GCF_001529285.1. Taxonomy (NCBI): domain Bacteria; kingdom Pseudomonadati; phylum Pseudomonadota; class Gammaproteobacteria; order Pseudomonadales; family Pseudomonadaceae; genus Pseudomonas; species Pseudomonas sp. TAA207. The sequence goes on from NZ_LLWJ01000067.1 coordinate 98,909, forward strand.
GCCCGGGTGCTGAGTGAGCTGGACTTGGTTGTTGCGCCGGCATCGGACGTTTGAGCCCCCCATCAGTAAAGGAAAGCACTTCATGAGTACTCGCGCCGCGCCGCAACAGGACGACCAGAACACCGCCTTCAGCATTCTTGACGGCATCATTGCCCAAACCCGCCTCACCCCGGATGACGAAGCCTATGGCATCGCCAAGCGCGGTGTTGCAGCGTTTATCGAAGAACTGCTCAAGCCGCAGAATCAGGGTGAGCCGGTCAAGAAGGCAATGGTTGACCGAATGATTGCCCAGATCGACGCCAAGCTCAGCCAGCAGATGGACGAAATCGTTCATCACCCTGACTTCCAGTCACTGGAGTCGGCCTGGCGGGGTTTGCAGTTGTTGGTCGACCGCACCAACTTCCGCGAAAACATCAAGATTGAAATCCTCAACGTCTCCAAGACCGACCTGCTGGACGACTTTGAAGACTCACCCGAAGTCATGCAGTCGGGTCTGTACAAGCACGTGTATACCGCTGAATACGGGCAGTTCGGTGGCGAGCCGGTGGGCGCAATCATTGCCAATTACTTTATGTCCCCCAGCTCACCGGACGTGAAACTGATGCAATACGTGTCGAGTGTGGCCTGCATGGCCCACGCGCCCTTTATCGCATCGGCCGGGCCGAAGTTCTTCGGCATCGAAAGTTTCACCGGGATGCCCAACCTCAAAGACTTGAAAGACCACTTCGCCGGCCCGCAATTTGCCAAATGGCAGAGTTTTCGCGAGTCCGAAGATGCGCGCTACATGGCCTTGACCGTCCCGCGCTTTTTGTTACGCAACCCCTATGACCCGCAAGAAAACCCGGTCAAAACGTTTGTGTACAAGGAGACCGTTGCCAATAGTCACGAGCATTATTTGTGGGGTAATACCGCCTATACCTTTGCCTCAAGGCTGACTGAAAGCTTCGCCAAGTTCCGCTGGTGCCCCAACATCATTGGCCCGCAGAGTGGAGGCGCAGTTGAAGACCTGCCGCTGCACCACTTCGAAAGCATGGGCGAGATCGAAACCAAAATCCCGACCGAGGTGCTGGTGTCCGACCGTCGCGAATATGAGCTGGCAGAGGAAGGCTTCATCTCCCTGACCATGCGCAAAGGCAGCGACAACGCAGCGTTCTTCTCGGCCAGCTCGGTGCAAAAACCCAAGCTCTTTGGCATCAGTGAAGAGGGCAAGACCGCGGAGCTGAATTACAAGCTCGGCACCCAGTTGCCTTACATGATGATCGTCAACCGCCTGGCGCATTACCTCAAGGTTTTGCAGCGTGAGCAATTGGGTTCGTGGAAAGAGCGCACCGACCTTGAGAGCGAACTCAACAAGTGGATCCGCCAGTTTGTCGCCGACCAGGAAAACCCTGGCGCAGAAGTGCGTGGCCGACGCCCCTTGCGTGCAGCACAAATCATTGTCAGCGACGTTGAAGGCGAGCCTGGCTGGTACCGCGTCAACCTGAACGTGCGCCCGCATTTCAAATACATGGGCGCTGACTTCACCTTGTCGCTGGTCGGCAAGCTGGACAAAGAGTAACGGGGCTGAGCATGACGGGATACGGCAGCCTCTTCGAGCGCTTGAATGGCGATGCGCAAAAACGTGTCGGTCACAGCCGCGAAGTTTCAATCATGAGTTCAGTCGCTGCCCAACTGGCCAAGATGCTCAGCACCCGTGCGGGCAGTGTGCAAACGCTGCCCGATTATGGCTTGCCCGACCTGAACGACATGAGCGTCAGCCTGCATGAGTCATTGAGTCAGGGCCGTCAGGCCATTGAAACCTTCATCGAACAGTACGAGCCGCGCCTGAGCCAGGTGCGGGTCGTTACGTTGCCCAATGATCAGCATCCCCTGCGTCTGACTTTCTGTATTGAAGGGCTGCTGGAGGCGGGCGGGCTTAAGCGTCAAGTGAGCTTTTCGGCGCATCTGGATGGCAGCGGTCAAGTCCGTGTCGACTGACGGCACGGTCTGCCCTTTTCATTTTCCGGCATCGACAACAAACAGGTAATCGCGTGTCTTTTAACCATTACTACCAAAGCGAACTGACGGCATTGCGCCAGTTGGGCAGTCGCTTCGCTGAGCGTAGTCCGGCGTTGGCACCGTTTTTGGGCCAGGCCGGGCGTGACCCGGACGTAGAACGGTTGCTTGAAGGGTTTGCATTTTTGACGGGGCGGTTGCGTCAGAAACTGGATGACGAATTGCCAGAGTTGAGCCACTCGCTGATGCACTTGCTGTGGCCCAACTACATGCGTCCATTGCCTGCATTCAGCATGTTGCAATTTGATCCTTTGCAACACGCAGGCCCGGCATTGCAGGTTAAACGCGACACCGGTGTGGCCAGTAAACCCGTCCAGGGCGTGAGTTGTCAGTTTCGCACCTGTTACCCCACCGACGTATTGCCTCTACAGCTGACGGAACTCAAGCATTCAGTGACCGGCGGGGGCGCAATGTTGAGCCTGCGCCTGCAAATGACGTGTGAGGGGCATTTGGGCGAGCTGAATATCAGCCGCTTGCGCCTGCATCTGGCGGGTGAGCGTTACATCAGCCAAATGCTCTATCTCGGACTATTGCGCCATCTGGAGAACGTGACAGTCGTGCCGCTCGATGACGGCGGGCAAGCGCTGAGCGCGTTCACGCTCCCGGCAGATCACATTCAGCCGGTGGGGTTTGCCGAAGAGGAGGCGCTGATCCCCTACCCCTTGAACACTTTTCGCGGGTATCGCTACTTGCAGGAGTACTTCGCCTTTCAGGACAAGTTCCTGTTTGTCGACCTCAAGGGGCTGGAGGTCCTTGAAAGCCTGGCGCAAGACACCCTCAAGCAAACCCGGGGCCTCGAACTGCGGTTTTTTATTCGCCAGCACAGCACCCAACCCCTGCGGCCCACACTGGAGAACGTGAAGCTGTATTGCACGCCGGTGGTCAATTTATTCACTCACGATGCCATACCCATCCGGCTGGACGGCAAGCAGGACGAGTACTTGGTGATGCCGTCAAAAATCGAGCTGGAGCACTGCGGGGTCTTTTCGGTTGATGACGTCAGTGGCTGGCGAGTGGGAGGCAGCGGCGGCCAGACCTATGTGCCCTTCGAATCGTTTGAGCACGACCCCAGTTTTGATGCATTGCAACAACATGCCCATTACAGCGTCAGGCAACGCCCGTCGTTATTGCACGAAGGGCTGGATACCTACCTGAGTTTTGGCCAGCGTCAACCCGAAAGCAGCGAAACCTTGTCTGTCGAATTGACCTGCACCAACCAGAACCTGCCGCGCCAGCTTCAGCAGGGCGACATCTGCCTGCCCGCCGAAGGCACGCCCGAGACCCTGGTGTTTCGCAACATTTGCCCGGTGACGTCGAGCTACGCACCACCACTCAATCGCGACTTCCTCTGGAAGTTGATCAGCAACATGTCGCTCAACTATTTGTCGTTGGCCAACGTCGAGGCATTGAAGGTGATTCTCCAGACCTACGACCTGCCGCGCTACTACGACGAACAAGCCGAGCGTATCAGCAAGAACCTGCTGAACGGCCTCATCTCCATCCGCCACGAACACGTTGATCGCTTGCATCGGGGCTTACCGCTGCGCGGGCTACGCACCCACCTGACGATTGACCCCAAAGGCTACATCGGTGATGGCGACGTGTTTGTTTTTGCATCAGTGCTCAACGAGTTTTTTGCCCTGTACGCGAGCCTCAACTCTTACCACGAGCTGCGCGTTATCAGTACACACGGAGAGGTTTACCAATGGACACCGCGCATGGGCTTGCAGCCCCTGCTTTAAGCGGGCTGACGCGAAGCATACGAGAGTACTCGCTGTATCAGGCCGTGTTGCTGGTTATGGACCGGCTGCGTGACGACGATCCGGGCGCCAGTGAAGACGTGCTTTATGAACGTCTGGAATTTGTCGCAAACCCCAGTCTCGGGTTTCCGGGCAGTGACGTTGAGCGCGTGGCGTTTTTCGTCGAGCACGGGCAGCTCCGTGCGCGCCTGTGTTTCAACCTGATGGGGCTGGTGGGTTCAGCGTCTCCGTTACCGGCTTTCTATGGCGAGCAAGCGTTGGAGCAGGGTGAAGAGGTCAACACCACGCGCGACTTTCTTGACCTGTTCCATCATCGGTTGCAGCGCCTGATGCTACCGGTCTGGCGCAAATATCGTTATTGCGCTCGTTTTGAACGGGGAGCCAGCGACCCGTTTTCCAGTCAGCTATTTGCGTTGATCGGCCTGGGTGGCGAGGCGATTCGCAATGCCCAAGAACTGAACTGGCGGCGCCTGTTGCCTTACCTCGGGCTGCTGAGTTTACGGGCGCACTCGGCGGCATTGATCGAGTCGGTGCTGCGTTATTACTTCAAGCATGCGGCCTTGACCCTTGAGCAGTGCATTGAGCGCCGTGTCGAGATTCTTCAAGAACAACGCAACGGGTTGGGGCGCAGCAATCACCAGCTTGGCGAAAGCCTGGTGCTGGGTGAACACGTGCGTGATTGCAGCGGCAAGTTTCGTATCCACATTCGCGAATTGGGCTGGGACCGTTTTCACGAACTGCTGCCCATCGGTGCGGGTTACCTGCCGATGTGCGCATTGGTGCGATTCACCCTGCGGGACCCGCTGGACTACGACATTCGACTGGTCCTGCGGCATGAAGAAATACGCGAACTGTGTATCGGTGCGCATAACACCTGTCGCCTTGGATGGACCAGTTGGTTGGGACGTGAACGGTCAGACGGCGTCGTGACCCTGGGCAACAACATTCATTAAGGACGGATGACCATGATCAACGTAGACCTGCAACAACTGATACAAGCGCTGGATGCCGCTACCCGGCGTGACCTTGAGGCATGTGCCGAGCGCTGCGTGGCACGCGGCGCGAGCATTATTCTGGTTGAGGACCTGTTGCTGGGTTTGCTGGAGCGCCCCGAAGGTTTGCTGATGCGTGCGTTGCAAGACGCCGACGTAGACCCCGGTCAGTTGAACGCAGTGTTGCAGTCGCGGGTTGAACACAGTTCGTCGCGTAATCCGGTGTTTTCCCCCGAATTGATTCAGTGGCTGCAAGACGCTTTGTTAGTCGCCAATCTGGAGCTAAAGCACACTCAAGTTGATCAGGCAGCCTTGCTGCTGGCGTTGCTGCGCAACCCCGTACGTTATGCCGGCAGCCGTTATCAGGCGTTATTGGCAGCGATCAATATTGAGCGCCTGAAAGCCTTCGCCCTCGCGCATCTGGCCTCGCAAACGCCCGTTCACGCATCCGCGGGCGGGGAGTCGTTACTTCAGCGTTTTACCCTCAACCTCACTGAGCAGGCACGCGCCGGACAGCTCGATCCGGTGCTATGCCGCGATGATGCGATCCGCCAGATGATCGACATTCTGGCGCGCCGCCGTAAAAACAACCCGATCGTGGTGGGGGAGGCCGGGGTCGGCAAGACCGCGATTGTGGAAGGATTGGCCTTGCGCATTGCCGCAGACCAAGTACCGCCAGTGCTTCAGGGTGTTGAGCTGCTGTCGTTGGACATGGGGTTGTTGCAAGCCGGAGCCAGCGTCAAGGGGGAGTTTGAGCGCCGCCTCAAAGGCGTCATCGACGAAGTGAAGGCATCGCCTGCTCCCATCATTTTGTTCATCGACGAGGCGCATACCCTGATTGGGGCGGGGGGCAATGCGGGAGGCTCCGATGCTGCCAATCTGCTCAAGCCTGCACTGGCCCGTGGTGAGTTGCGCACCATCGCCGCGACGACATGGGGCGAGTACAAAAAGTACTTCGAGAAAGACCCGGCACTGGCCCGACGCTTTCAGCCGGTGCAATTGCACGAGCCGACGGTCAATGAAGCGGTGACCATCCTGCGTGGGTTGGCTCACGTCTATGAAAAGAGTCACGGTATTTATTTGCGCGACGATGCGGTGGTCGCCGCAGCCGAGTTGTCGGCGCGTTATCTGGCGGGCCGTCAGTTGCCAGACAAGGCCGTTGACGTGCTCGACACCGCCTGCGCCCGCGTGCGCATCAGCCTGGCAGCGGCGCCTGAAACACTCGAAAAGCTGCGTGCCGAGGCTGCTGAGGGCGAGCGCCAGCGTCAGGCCATGCGTCGTGATGCCAACGCGGGGCTGATGATTGACGAGGCCGCGCTGCAGCGGCTGGAGCAGCGCTTGCAGCAGGTCGATGTGGAGCAAATGGCGCTGCATGCCAGTTGGTTGGAACAGCGCACGCTGGCTGAACGCGTGTTGGCCCTGCGCCAACAACTGGCCCAAGCTCGCGACGCACTGGCGTGCGAAACAGAGCAGGGCGACGTTGGCGCCCTGCAAGCGCAACTCAATCAAACCCACCGGGCGTTGACCCAAGCCCACAGCAAAGAGCGTCTGGTCAGTTTTGAAGTGTGCCCGCGGTTGGTGGCTGAAGTCATCAGTGCCTGGACCGGTGTGCCGCTGACTCAGCTGGCGCGTGAACACAGCACCCAGGTGGCGCACTTTGGTCGGGATTTGGCCGCCCGGATTCGCGGTCAGGATCAAGCGATCCATGCACTGGACCGCGCCATGCGTGCAACAGCGGCGGGACTTAACAAGCCCGATGCGCCCGTGGGGGTGTTCTTGCTGGTGGGCCCCAGTGGCGTCGGCAAGACTGAAACCGCGCTGGCGCTCGCCGACCTGTTGTACGGCGGTGAACGTTTTATCACCACCATCAACATGTCGGAGTTTCAAGAAAAGCACACTGTCTCGCGACTGATTGGCGCGCCGCCCGGTTATGTCGGCTATGGCGAAGGCGGCATGCTGACCGAAGCGGTGCGGCAAAAGCCGTACTCGGTGGTGCTGTTGGATGAAGTCGAAAAGGCCGATCCCGACGTTCTGAACCTGTTCTATCAAATCTTCGACAAGGGCGTGGTCAACGATGGCGAAGGGCGTGAAATCAACTTTCGCAACACGCTGATTTTAATGACCTCAAACCTGGCCAGCGAGCGCATCACCGCGTTATGCCAAAACGGCGCCAGGCCCAGCGCTCAAACGCTCGAAGAGCACATTCGGCCATCGCTCAGCCAACACTTCAAACCTGCCCTGCTGGCACGCATGCAGGTGGTGCCGTATTACCCGGTGAGCGGCCCGGTGCTGCGCGAATTGATCGAAATAAAGCTTCAACGTCTGGGCGAGCGGCTGGCGCGCCGTCATGTGCAGTTCAGTCATTGCCAGCTTTTGGTGGACCACTTGGCCGAGCGCTGCACCCAAAGTGACAGCGGTGCGCGGCTTATCGACTACTTGATCGACTCGCACGTATTGCCCTTGGTAGCCGACCGCTTGCTTGACGCAATGGCCACCGGCCAAACCCTCTCATCGGTGCACGCCACGCTTGATCCTCAAGCCCGCGTGCTGTGTGAATTTGAGTGAGGTTGGCTTGATGTTTACCCATGTATCGCAACCGCTGGCGTATGCAGAAGCCTTGCTGGCCCAATTTTGCGACCTGTCACAGGCCACCGACAGCGCCACCGTACTCGGCCAGAGTGCCCGGGCAATGGCGCAGCTCAGTGGCTGTGAGTTGAGCCAGTTTTACGTCATCAATGGCCCGCACAACGGGCTGGAACTCAGGGCTCAATGGTTTAACGGCCTGTTGCAGCCAGCGCTGGACACAGGTTTTTACGCGGACTACAGCGCCCAGCAACTGCTGCACTTTACGGTCAGCCAAAAACGGATCTTGAGCCTGTGCAACCTCAATAGCAGTTTGCACAAGCTCGACTTTTTACCGGCTCATGGCGCGCCTTGGCAGTCCTTGTTATGCGTGCCGTTGCTGGATGCGCGGCAAGGGGTGGCCGGTGTGTTGTTGGTGGCCAGTGGCAAACGGGTCGAGCTGCAAGGGTTCGCCCAGTCGTTGAGCGCCCTGGGTAACTTTACGTTGATGCAGGTGCGCCTCTTGCAACGTGATACGCAGTGGGCCAAACCGTTGGGACGTTGCGTCAGCGCCGGCACTTTGATTGGTTCCAGCGCGGTGATGCGCAAGACCTGGCGCTTGATCAACCGCGTGGTGCACAGCCCCTACACCGTGCTGTTGCTGGGTGAAACCGGCACCGGTAAAGAAATCGTGGCGCGCGCCATTCATGACAGCGGCCCTCGCCGTGCCCAGCCCTTCATCGTGCAGAACTGCGCCGCTTTCCCGCAAGACCTGCTTGAAAGCGAGTTGTTCGGTTATCGCAAAGGGGCCTTCACCGGGGCGGACCGTGACCGTCCCGGTCTGTTTGATGCAGCTCACGGTGGAACCTTGCTACTGGACGAAATCGGCGACATGCCTTTGTCGTTGCAGGCCAAGTTACTGCGTGTGCTGCAAGAGGGCGAAATCCGCCCGTTAGGGCGCAACGACAGTCACACCGTCGACGTTCGCATCATTGCGGCGACCCATCGCGATTTGAAAAAACTGGTGAGCCAGGGCCGGTTTCGTGAAGACCTGTATTACCGCCTGGCGCAGTTTCCAATTGCGCTGCCCGCACTGCGTGATCGCGGCACCGATATGCATGATCTGGCCTGCCACTTTGCAGCCACTGCCTGCGCGTTTTTACAGCGCCGCCCGGTGGTGCTGGCCGACAGCGCGCGTGAGCAACTGGCGCGTTACGCCTTCCCGGGCAACGTGCGTGAACTCAAAGGGTTGGTCGAGCGCGCTGTTTTGTTGTGCGACGGACCGGAGTTGCTGGCCGAACATTTTGCCTTGCCCTTGGCGTCTGCTGACGAGTCAGGGCGCCTGAACTTTCGTAAACGCATGGATGCCATTGAGCGCGGTTTGTTGCTCGATTGCTTGCGCAAGAACGCGGGCAATCAGACCCGCACGGCTCACGAGTTGGGCCTTGCACGCCGCACGCTGCTGTACCGGCTGGGGCGGCTGAATATCGATTCGGATGAGATTGGGGCCTATGCATCCTGATGCGCTCACCTTTTTCTCATGTCGTGCACGGCCTACTTCTGGAGATTTTTAAGATGACTGTTCGCCACTGGCCTTTTGTGGTGCTGAGCCTTGCCGTGTTGTGCGGTCTGGGTGGCTGTAACGGCAATTACATATTCAACGACAGCCACTATCGCCCCCTGGGCGATCCGCAAGCGGTCAATCGCGGTAAATGACCGCAAGGAGCAGCATCATGATGGAACTGGTCTTTGACTTGCTGACGACACAGCCCTTGGCGGCGGGTCAGTGCAAGCACTACAGATTCACTGAAACCGGTGGTTACATTGGCCGTAATAACCTGTGTGAGTGGGTGCTTATGGACACGACAGGGCACGTGTCCGGCCAGCATGCGCATATCACCCATCAGGGCGGTATGTACTTCATTAAAGACCTGAGCACCAATGGAACGTCTTTCAATGGTGGCCAGACGTACCTGGCGCCAGGCCAGTTACAACGCATCAAGCACGGTGATGTGTTTGGCCTTGCCGGTTTTTCCATTCGTGCGCGTTTGGAGCAACCGCTGCAAGTGCGCCTGGAGCATGTTGGCCTGCCTCAAATGGCAGGCAGCGTGATACCCGATGATGCTTTTATCGGTCTCGACGTGCTGCATGAGGCCCCGGCGCCTCTGCCCGAGCTTTTATTTGAGGACGAACCCACTCGCCAGGAATGGGTCGATGTGCAGCACGAACACCATGCGGGCTTCACGCCCATCGACTTCGAACACTTGATCGCGCCGCAGTTGATCGCCGAAGCGCAGCCCGCCCTCGATTCGCCGCCCGTGCCCTGCACACCGATAAACGATGGATTTTGGGATGCATTCGGCGAGGAGCTGGGCGTTGACGTGCTGGCGCTTGATCTTGAGGCGCGAGAGGCGCTGGCGCTCAATGCCGCCAAGCTGCTCAAACAGTGCATCGCCGGTATGCAGCAGAACGTGTGGACACGCAATGAATTGAAAAACGAACTGCGGCTGGCTCGCACCGTGGCGCCGGGAGCGGAGCAGGACCCCTTTAAGTCGACCCACGATGCCCGGCAGGCGTTAAGGCTTTTACTCGGCGCTCCCGTGCTTCACCAACCGACGGCCGAGCAGTGGGTGGTACGCACATTCAGAGACATGCAAGCACATCAGGTAGCGATGCTCAGCGCGAGCCGCGCGGTGGTGCGTAACAGCCTTGAACACTTCTCCCCGCAGCAGTTGGTCTTGCGTTTCGAGCGTGAAGGTCACAAGCCGCTATGGACTACGGCTGCCAGCCATTGGCGGGCGTTCAACCGCTATCACCAAGCCCTGCAACAAGACGATGACTGGACCGAGCGGTTGCTGGCCCGCGACTTTGCCCAGGTCTATGACGAACAAGTGCGTTTGATTTGCACCCTTCACAACAACCCTCAAGGATGAAGCGCATGCTGCGTTGTACTTCTGCTTACTTCAACACGTTGCTGGCGTTGTGCGCAGTGCTGCTGGCAGGCTGCACGGCGTTGTCACCCTACTCGCACGTGACCAAACTCGACCTGACGCTCAGTGCCAGCGATCAAGTCAACCCGGACTTGCACGGGCGTCCCTCGCCCGTCGTGATTCGTTTGCTGGAACTCAAACATCCAGTGGCATTCGAAAATGCCGATTTTTTCGGTGTCTTTGAGCGAGCCCAAGAATTACTGGCGCAAGACCTGGTTGTCAGTGAAGAACTCGAATTACGGCCTGGCGAGCGTGTTTCGCACAAACTCAGTGTTGCGCCGGGCAGCCGCTATGTGGGCGTCGTGGCGGCTTATCGCGACTTGCCACACACCCAGTGGCGCTACGTGATTGAGTTGAGGCCCGAGCACATTACGCACGCGCACCTGAGGCTTGACCTGGCAGGCATTCGCCGCACCGACGGGGCATCCGCCGCGCCAGGTGACGGCTCATGAATGTGCATAAAGTCATTTGGCAAGAAGGCTTGCTGCTGCGCCCCCAGCATTTTCAGCACAGTGACCGTTATTACGAGCACCAGATGAAAACGCGCACCCAATTATTGGGCCGATACACCTGGGGGTTCTTGAGGTTGGAGATCGATGTGCAGTTTCTCAATATGAGCAAACTGGTGATCAGCCATGCTTCGGGCGTATTGCCGGACGGGAGCCTGTTCGAACTGGGTAACGACACCCAGCCGCTCGCGCTCGACGTACCGCCCAACACGGGAAAAGCCCCGGTTTTCCTGGCGTTGCCGTTGGTGACGGGCAACCACATTGAAGCCCGGCGTGCCGAGCAGGCAGACGTATTGTCGCGTTACACCGTGTATGAAACGCAGGTGTCAGATTCCAATGCGGGTGAAGACTCAAAAAGCGTACTCAGTTGTGGACGCCCCAATTTTCGTTTGTTACTGGGCGCGCAGCACAGCGAGCAGTCCTGGGTAAAACTGCAACTGTGTGACATCCAGGACACCACGCCCGATGGCGTAATCAAACTCGACACCGAGTTTGTCCCGACGTTTATCCACACCCATTGCTCGGGGTATTTGCAGTCGTGTCTTAAAGAAGTCATCAGCATGCTTGGTCACCGGGGCGACAAGCTGGCCGAGCGAATTCGCTCAAACGGCAAGGTGGGCGGGGCAGAAGTGGGCGACTTCATGATGCTGCAATTGATCAATCGCACGGAGCTGGTGCTGCTTCATTACCTGGACCTTGAGCAACTGCATCCCGAGGAGCTGTATTGCACGTTGCTGGCGCTATTGGGTGATCTGTCGACGTTTGCCAGCGAATCCAAACGCCCGCAATTGAACAGTCGTTACCAGCACAGTCAGCAGGGGCAGAGTTTCCGCGCGCTGATGGACGCCCTGCGTCAGGTGTTGTCGATGGTACTAGAGCAGCATGCCACCGAGCTGGTGTTGCAGGCGCGCCAGTACGGGGTGCGTGTGGCGCAGCTCGACGATCACACACAATTGGCGACGACATCGTTTGTGGTGGTGGCTAAAGCCAACTGTGACAGCGAAGAGCTGCGTCATCGCTTGCCGGCGCACTTGAAAGTGGGCCCGGTTGAAAGCATTCGTCACCTGGTCAACTTGCACCTGCCAGGGTTCAGGCTCAAACCTTTGCCAGTAGCCCCGCGGCAAATCCCGTTCCACGCCGACAAAACCTATTTCATCCTCGAACTCAATGCCGACGATCTGGCGCAAATGCAGCGCTCAGGCGGCTTTGCCTTCCATGTGTCGGGTGAGTTCTCTGAGCTTGAACTGAAATTTTGGGCTATCAGGAACTGACCCTCATGAAACCGGACATTCAACCGCCTCAAGGCAGTAAAACCGTGTTGGTAGACCGCTACGGCAGAGCGCCGCAACAGGTTGCGCTGACCGATGCCGAACACGCCCCACGCATTGAAAACATCGACGCGCTGATGGTGTTCAACGCCCGGCTGGCACCTGACGAAACAATCCGTATCAGTCTCAACCCTTTAGTGGCTGCGGCCAGTGATGTGTTGTCGTTTGTGGTCGGGATTGAACGCAACGTCCAGCAGCACACGCGAGACACCCTGAGTGCTCACCTGACCAAAGCCATAAAAGCATTCGAAGCCACGGCACTGCGCAACGGGATTGAAAGCACTCAGGTGATGAGCGCCCGGTATGTGCTTTGTACGGTGGTGGACGAAGCCATCGCCACTACAGCATGGGGCAATGAAAGTGACTGGCCGCAAAAGAGTTTGCTGGGCAGTTTTCACAACGAAACGTTTGGTGGCACCAAAGTCTTTCAATTCATTGAGCAGGTCTCCAGGGACCCTGTGCGCAACCTGTATTTGCTGGAGCTGCTGTACGTGTGTTTGTCGCTGGGCTTTGAGGGCAAATTCCGCATCGAAACCCGTGGCGCGCTGGAGCTGGACTCCATTCGCGACAGCTTGTATCGGCAAATCCGCCACTTGCGCGGTGATGCCATTCGCGAAGTGTCTCCCCATTGGCAGGGCTTGGGCATGCGGCGTAACAGCGTGGTACGCATCGTGGCGCGTTGGGTCCTCGTGGCTCTGACCCTGGGCTGTGCGGGCGTCATGTACGCAGGGTTTGCCTGGGTCTTGGGCGAGCAGCGTGCAGCAGTCATGCAACCTTATCAACAGCACGCTGCTCCGGTTGTCAGGCCGCAGTTGTAAACAGGAATTGATGATGAAGAGTTTCTTGAAAACGAGCGTGTCGCTGCTACGTCAGACATGGCTCTGGACGCTGTTACTGGTGTTAGGGGCCGCGCTGTTGGTGTGGTGGGTCGGGCCATTGCTGGCGGTCGATGACTACAAGTTTTGGGCAGACCCCATCGCCAGGCTTTTAAGTATCAGCGCCTTGCTGCTGATCTGGGGGCTGGCGATGGTGTATGTCAGTTGGCGCGCCGGTGTGCGTAAAAAAGTGCTGGCAGACAGCGACGCGGGCAAAACACACGAGCGTCAGGAACAAGAGATTGAAGCGTCGCGCAAAAGCCTGCGCAAGCGCTTTAAAACCGCGTTGCACACCTTGAAAAACACCAGCGTTTACAAAGGCCGCAGTGAGCGCTGGCGCGACGAGTTGCCCTGGTACGTGTTGCTGGGCCCCCAAGGCGCTGGCAAAACCAGCTTGCTGGACTTTTCGGGGCTGGAGTTTCCGCTGAACAAACTTGATCGCACCCTGACCCGTGATATGCGCGGTACGTCTGATTGCGAGTGGTACTTTGCCGAGCACGGGGTGCTGATAGATACCGCGGGGCGGTTTTTGACACAGGGTAATGAGCGCGTAGATGCCAGTGGCTGGAACACCTTGCTCGGCTTGTTGCGCAAACGCAGGCGTGAACGACCTTTGAACGGCGTGCTGGTGACGGTGCCAGTAGACCTGTTGAGCCAGGGCGATCAGCCCGCGTTGTCGCAATTGTCAGATCAGATTCGGGCGCGCCTGCAAGACATCCATCGGGTTCTGCGGATCGAGCTGCCGGTGTACCTGGTGCTGAGCAAGACCGACAGCGTACCGGGGTTTGACGCTTTCTTTGAACAACTGACCCGCGATGAGCGTGATCAGGTATTCGGCGCCAGTTTTGATAACAACCAAGGCGGAACGGCGTTGCTGCGTGCCGAGCTTGAGGCGCTGCTGGGGCGTCTCAACAGCCAGATCATCACGCGCATGCACCAGGAGCGAGACGCGCAACGCCGTGGCCTTATTCTGGATTTTCCCCATCAGTTGAGCGAGATCGCCGCGCAACTGTGCGTCTTTAGCGACATGACGTTTACGGGTAATCGCTACCAGCGCGCCAGCCCGCTACGGGGTGTTTACCTGACCAGCGCGCCCCATGTCATGGCCAGCCCCGCTACGCAAAATCCGGAAGCGGACAGCGTCGAGACAGCCCAAAAGCCACAATCTCCACTCCTGCACACCGGTCGCGCTTACTTTATTAACCATCTGTTGAGCCGCGTTATTTTCCCGGAAGCGCAACTGGCAGGGTTGGACAAGCGTGAGCAGCGCCGTATTCATTGGGGGCAGCGGTTTCAGTACCTGCTCGCGATGGCTGTGTTGAGTGTGTTGGGGGTGCTGTGGGCAGGCAGTTTTTCATCCAACCATGAGCGCCTTGAACAACTGCGTCATTTGGCTCAGCAAGGGGTTCGACAACGTGCGCAATTAAGTCCGCGCGATGATGCGCAGGCTACGCTCAAGACCCTGGACACGCATTACGCGGCAACCCAGGTGTTCCCCTCCATGACGCAGGTTGCGTTGTATGAGCGCAGCGGTCTGTATCAGGGCGCTGCTGTTAAGCGGGTGCTCACACAGGCCTACCGAAACGAATTGCACACGCAGTTATTGCCCCGGGTCAAGCAGCAACTCGAACAACAGATCCGCGCCAACCTGAGTGATCGTGAACGCCTGCTCAATAGTTTGCGCGCCTATCTGATGTTTGACGCCGTCGAACAACGCGATAACGCCTGGCTCAAGGCCTGGATTGCCAGCGACTGGTCGCTGCGCTACCCGGGGCTGACAGACGTGCAAAACGGTCTTAATCAGCATTTCGAACGCTTATTGGGAACCGCCTTCAAGTCCCCGCTCGATGAAGGCCTGATTGCACAGGCGCGACAGGTGTTGCGCAGTGAGTCATTGGCCACGGTGGTGTACCGCACATTACGCGAGCAGGCCCATTCTTTGGCGCCTTACAGCCTCAGCCAGCACCTCGGGCCACAGGGCCATTTGTTCAGCGGTGCGGATTACAGCATTCCGGGCTTCTATACCCAGCAAGGTTATCAACAGTATTTTTCGATCCAGGGCGCGAGCCTGGTCAGTGACATCCTGCGTGATAACTGGGTGTTGGGCGAAGGCAGCAGCATCAGTGCGATGGACATGCGCAAACTCATGGTTGCACTGGAGCAACTGTATTTTCGTGACTACGCCGACCATTGGGCCGAAGCGGTTGGGCGCCTGGCGTTGCAGCCGATGAGCGACGCCCGTGAAGGTGCCGAGCAGATGGCGGGCCTGACGTCTGCCAACTCACCGCTCTTGCAGCTGTTGGTCGCCGTGCGTGAGAACACGCGCTTCATCAGCATTGCCGATGAGTTGCCTTCTGTGACGACTGCCGTTGGCGCGCAGGGCGGCAAACTCACGGCGGTTGCCGGGGCGGTTGTCGCCAAAGGCACTGAGGTCCTGGCGAGCACTGTGCCGGACACCTCAAAGAAGGCATTGCAGCGCCAGTTTGAGCCGTTACACCATTTACTGGATGA
Source organism: Pseudomonas sp. TAA207 (assembly GCF_001529285.1). Lineage (NCBI taxonomy): Bacteria > Pseudomonadati > Pseudomonadota > Gammaproteobacteria > Pseudomonadales > Pseudomonadaceae > Pseudomonas > Pseudomonas sp. TAA207. The sequence continues at coordinate 114,491 of NZ_LLWJ01000067.1, forward strand.
CAATGATGCGCCAACGGCGAGCCTGACACCGTTATTGGTCGGGCTCACGGATGTGCAATTACAAATGGCAGGACTGGCCCGCGCCAGTGCGCCGGATCAAGCCGCTTTTGAGATGGCCAGGTTGCGTATGAGTGGGCAGCGTGATGCGCTGAGCCAATTACGCCAAGCCGCCCAACGCTTGCCGCGTCCCCTTAATGGCTGGTTCAACACCCTGAACGAGGACACATGGGGGCTGGTGCTTAATGATTCGTATCAATTTCTAAATAAACGCTATCAGCACGAGCTGTACCGGTTTTATGCCCGAGCGCTTAAGCAACGTTACCCCTTTGATGCACACAGCAGCAGCGATGTGGCGCTGAACGACTTCCGTGAGTTTTTTAAAGCGCAGGGGCTTGCCGATCAATTCTTCGACACCTGGATGAAACCTTTTGTCAGTCGGGACGCGGGCAGTTATCGCTTGCGCAGCATGGACGGTAAAAGTTTGCCGATGTCACGGGTGTATTTTGAGCAGATGGCCACGGCTCAAGTTATTCGTCAGGGCTTTTTTGCGCAAAATCCATCCGAGCCGCAGGTGCAGTTCACCCTCGAGCCTTACAGCCTGGACTCCAGCGTCAGCCGTTCGCAGTTGCGCTTCGGTGATCAAATGATCGAGTACCGGCACGGTCCCATCGTACCGATGAATTTCCAGTGGCCGACTCAGGCCGACAATGGACGTACCAGCCTGGTCCTGGAAAAAAACGTCGGACGTCCAATCGGCATCGAAAAAAACACAGGGCCGTGGTCACTGTTTCGAGTATTGGACCTGATGCAAATCGACTACCTGAGTGGGCGCGACGTCATGTTGCTGAAGGCTGATGTGGGCGGGCTGCGGGCCAACTATGTGCTTATGAGCCAGCGCACACCGAACCCGTTTGACCTGCAAGCGCTGCGCAGCTTTCGTTTACCTGCCCAGTTGTGAAGGGCGTGACCGCGCAATGGCGAAGCGCAGCGCGCACCGATATGGGCAAGGTGCGGCTGCGCAACGAAGATGCTTTTCTGAACAGCCCCGAGCGTGGGGTGTGGGCAGTGGCCGATGGCATGGGTGGGCATTGCAGTGGTGATGTGGCCAGCCAATTGCTGGTGAGCCGTTTGGGCGCTCTGCCGGCTCAAAACGATTTAGGGCCGCGGTTGCAAGCGGTTCGCGACTGCTTGCAGGGCGTCAATCAGCAGCTCTGCCATGAGCGGGGCGCCCGTGCTCTCCCGGAGCAGCACATCACCGGTAGCACAGTGGCTGTTTTGTTGATCGAAGGCCGTCACGGTGTCTGCCTCTGGGCGGGGGACAGTCGGTGCTATTTATGGCGCCAACACATGCTCTATCAGTTGTCGCGGGATCACTCTTTCCAGCAGCGATTGATCGAGCAAGAGCACATGAGCCACCGGCATGCGTGTGCCCACCCGGATGCCCGAGCCTTAACACGAGCGGTGGGGGCTGCCCCAGCTTTGGCGTTGGAGGTACTGGAGTTCGAGGTGCAAGCGGGAGATGTGTTTCTGTTGTGCAGTGACGGCATTTATCAAGAGTTGACCCCCGGCGCATTGGGGCAAGCGTTGAGTGTGAGTGCGCCTGAACTGGCAGTGGCGCGCCTGTTCGATGACGTGTTGTCAGGTGCGGCGAGGGATAACCTGTGCGCAGTGGTCATCGCTCAATGAGCCAACGGGACATGGCTTGTAGCAATCAAGTACCGCGCGTATTAAGCGGCCGTTACCGCATTGAGCGCTTGCTAGGGGCAGGCGGGATGGGTGTTGTGTACCGTGCGCGTGACCTGCTGCAAGAACAGTTGGGCGACTCGCAGTCCGATGTCGCGCTGAAACTGTTGGGCGAAAACATCGCCCTGGCGCCAGACGGATGTGCGCTGCTGTTCAATGAATACGCGTTAGTACGTCAGTTGTGCCATCCCAATGTGCTGCGCATGCATAACTTTGACATCGACACCGAACACCACTGCGCCTTTATTGTGATGGAGCATTTACCGGGTCCCACTCTTGACCGTTTGTTGTGTGAGCGACCGCTGGGCTTATCGTTGTCAGAGCTGCGAGAGATCGCCTTGCCATTGCTCGATGCGCTTGCACATGCCCATCAGCGCGGCGTGCTGCATGGCGACATCAAACCCGGCAACGTCATGCTCAGTGAAACCGGTGTTCGGCTATTTGACTTCGGCCTGGGCCAGAGCGAGGCGGGCGTACTCAAAGGTCTGGCTCCCCTGAGCCGTACCCACTTTGGCGCCTGGACCCCAGGCTACGCCGCCCCCGAACTACTCGCCGGCGCGCCCCTTACCCGCAGTGCCGATGTGTACGGCGCAGGTTGCTTACTCTATGAACTGGCGACCGGTAAATGCCCCTTGATTGCGCCATGCCCTGGGGCGTTAAAGCACTTGCCCCGAGCAACGGACCCCGAAAAACCGCGGCAACTCCCCCCAGTGTTTTGGCGCGCTCTACAAAAGGCACTCGCACTTGACCCGGCAGCACGCAGCATCAGCATTGAACCTTTGCGCGAGGCGTTAAGTGAGACTAAGAAATGGTGGCATTTTATGAAATGAAAGTGCGAAAGGGGCTTTTAAGCAGGCAATTAAAAAGCCGGCTTGTGGCCGGCTTCTCGGGGGTGGATTTGGTTTATTTTTGGTAAACCGTACCCACCTTCAATTTGGACACTCAGCGCATGCTTAAGAGTGTGGGACGCAGGTGCTGTTTGCTTGCCTGGTCGTGCACGCCATTCAATCACCACGAACGGCATGTCAGTGTGCCGCGCAGCATACTTAAAGTGGGTGATGTTTCCTAGCTAAAACCTGCGCGCGATGTGTCTGGGCGCAGGTTCTTTGTTTATTCATTTAACAGGCTCGGCACGGCTGGCCTGCGCGTGTTGAGTGTGGACCACCAAAAAACCCAGCCCAAAATACGAATGTCCAAAGTTCGGATGTGTTCAGCACTGAATACTTCGTCCGGGTATTCCTTGGCATTGTGGCTACGCAAACGCAAACCGTCTTTGGGCTGGCGGTAGACGTATTTGATCCGCAGCATGCCGTCCTGTTCCAGGGCGTAAATTTCGCCGTCCACGATGTGGGTCAAGCTGCGGTCGATAGCAATCGTCGAGCCGCTCTGAATCTTGTGCGACATGCTGTGGCCGATCATGGGCACGCAAATGGCGTTCTCGGCGCTGACGTCTGCGGCATGCAGGATCGAGCAGTCGAGGCGAACGCGGTTGTCCGGAATTTCAACGACGCGGGTTTTTTTTGTCCCGCATGGGCTGAGCACTTCGTTGTAAAACGGAATGTGGATGTCGTTTTTATCAGCGATCAGTGCAGTGTTTTGGTTGGGGGCATAACCCACCTCGCCGGCGGGTAAACACGTCGTATGGTTGGAGATCGGTACCTTTGGATGTTTAACCCCTTCACCCGTGCGCAGCCATCGGCTGTTAACACATAAGAGCTCTGCGATTTCGTCCAGGCGAGCCATCGGGATACCCCGCTTGAACCAGTTGTTGACGTGCTGCGGCGTAACGCGCCGATTGGCAGCGAAGTCCGAAGCAGATAAATGGCACTCCCTTAAAAGGAGTCTTAGACGATCACCGGATGTATTCATGCTGGCGGAGTTTACGGAGAAGAGATCACTGTTTAAATAAACTAAACGTTCAAAAAACGCGCTAAAAAAAAGACTCATCCCGCTATTACAGGGTCATTTCCTACACTTGCTGTGTGGCTTATTTGGTGGGTGTGAACAGGCTGTTTCCTTGCGTTTATGCAGGCATAAAAAAACCCCGGAAGACCGGGGTTTTTAATGTAGGAACTTGCCGAAGCCCGTTAACCCACATTTAGCCTTTGTAGGCGGCAACCGACTTGGTGATCTCGGTGCGGGCGGCTTCTGCGTCGCCCCAACCTTCGATTTTCACCCATTTGCCTTTTTCGAGATCTTTGTAGTTCTCGAAGAAGTGCTGGATCTGCTGAATCAGCAGGGGTGGCAGGTCGGTGTACTCTTTGACGTCTACGTACAGCTGGGACAGTTTGTCGTGAGGCACTGCTACTACTTTGGCATCGCCGCCGCCGTCGTCAGTCATGTGCAGAATGCCCACTGGACGCGCGCGGATAACCGAACCCGGTGCAACGGGGTAAGGGGTCACGACCAGCACGTCGAGGGGATCACCGTCGTCAGCCAGGGTGTTGGGGATGAAACCATAGTTGGCCGGGTAGAACATCGGGGTGGCCATGAAGCGGTCAACGAACAGGCAATCGCTGTCTTTGTCGATTTCATATTTGATCGGCGCGTGGTTAGCCGGAATCTCGATAGCGACGTAGATGTCATTCGGCAGGTCTTTGCCAGCCGGAATTTTGCTGTAGCTCATTGGGCGGTGCCCCCGTTAGTAGGCCAGTTTACTTGGCCGATTTGGCCAAAAAGTGGCGGCGATTATAGGCGTATTCCTGCAACGACGTCACGCTTGGGCGATCAGTGCGGTGCACGGTATTGGGGGTGTTCGCTTTGTAGTTTTTGCAGGCGGGCCAGCGGATCTTGGCGGTAAAACAGGCAAAGCTGCTGATACACCTGCGCATAGGCATGGTGGAGCAGGTCCGGCGCCGTGAAAAAGTATTCACTGATGACTGCAAAAAACTCCGCCGGGTTCTCGCCCGCATACGGGTCGATGGGCGCGTGATCGGGGTTATGGTGGTCGAGGTAGTGGTTGAGGTGGTCGTACGCCTGTTGCATGGCGTGAGACCAGTCGCTGACGCTCATGCCAGGATGCAGTGGCGGCATGCCATTAGCTGCACCGTTGAGCATGTCGAGCTTGTGCGCCAATTCGTGGATCACCAGGTTGCTGGCATCCCAGCCGCCACCCGCCAACACGCCGGGCCAAGCCAACACGACCGGTCCGTGTTGCCACGCTTCACCACTGTGATGACCTTCCCATTCGTGCTCGACACCACTGGCGTCGAGATGACGCTGCGGACTGACGAAGTCGTCGGGGTAGAGCACGATCTCGTGAAAGCCTTCATACCAGTCCAGATCGCCCAGATTCAGCAACGGCAATTGCGCCTGAGCCGCCAGCAGCAACCGGCTTTCATCGCTCAGTTCTACGCCGGGCATCGGCGTCAGGTGCTTGTCTTGCAAAAACAGCACGCTGTGTTCGCGTAGCCAGCGGTCTTGTTCGTCATCCAGACCATCGAGGATGCTCAGTCGCTGGCGCACGTCATGCCACGTATCGGGCGCCACCGGGTGCTGGGCAAGAATCCTCTGGCGTCTCCATTCGCTCAGTGACCACATGTCGGTTTATCTCGTTCAGGCTTTAGAGGGGCTGCGACCGAAGCGGCTGCGAACCACACCAATAATCATCGGTATCAGCGATAGCAGAATGATGCCCACCACCAGCAACGACAGGTTCTTCTTGATGAACGGCACGTTGCCGAAGAAGTAACCCAAGGTCACCAGACCGCCGACCCACAGTACGGTGCCGAATACGCTGAACATAAAGAAGCGCGGGTAAAACATGCGTGCCACGCCTGCGACAAACGGCGCGAAGGTACGGAAAATCGGCAGAAAACGCGCCATGGTCACTGTTTTTCCGCCATGACGTTCGTAGAAGTCATGGGTTTTTTGCAGGTAATCGCGGCGGAAAATTTTCGAGTCAGGATTGCTGAATAACCGCTCGCCGACCGTTCGTCCTATCACGTAGTTGGTGCTGTCACCCATGATCGCTGCCAGCATCAGCAAGCCGCCCAATAACACCGGGTCCATACCGCCACCGGCTGCTACAGCGCCTGCGATGAACAGCAGTGAGTCACCGGGCAAGAACGGCATGACCACCAGGCCGGTTTCGCAAAAGATCACCAGGAACAGGATGGCGTAGATCCACGGCCCGTAATTGTTTACCAGCATGTCGAGGTACACATCGAGGTGCAAGATAATGTCGACCGGGTTGAAATCCATGTAAAGCACCTGTGTGGATGACCCGGCTCAGCAGGTCTGTGCGGGGAAAAAGGCAGTTAACTACAGCGTATGTAGTGTTTTCGTACATTTTGAACGGAGAGGATTATACGGATTGACGCAAATTCTGCTTCCAGAGTTTGTAGCGAAGCATGTATTGATGAATGCCGATCCGTCATCACCCCAGTATGTGGCGGTCGTCATGGTAATACATGCTGTCCCTTTGCAGCGGTTAGGTGTTTTTACTCACCCTTGAGCAGGAAGTTTTCGTGGGGAGCGGCTGCGTCCAGCGTCTGCACCTGGGCTTCGTCTTTGAGATTGACCCCCGACAATTGTCGACGGCAGGCCTCGCGCATCAAGTACGCCAGCCGATGGGCGGCCATGCCATAGCTCAATCCCTCAAGCCGCACGTTGGAAATACAGTTGCGAAAGGCATCGGTCAGCCCCACTTTGGGCGCATAGGTGAAATACAGTCCCAGGCTGTCGGGTGAACTCAGGCCGGGCCGCTCGCCAATCAGCATCACCACCATTTTTGCCCCGAGTAGCTCACCAATTTCATCGGCGACCGCGACGCGGCCTTGCTCCACCAGCATCACTGGCGACAGCGACCAGCCCTCAGCGGCGATGTGCTCTTGCATGCGCGCCAAAAAGGGCACGGCATGACGATGAACCGCCAGCGCCGACAAACCATCGGCCACGACCACGGCCACATCGACCCCACCGGGGTGGGCCTGTGCATATTCGCGCAAGTGCTGTGCCGAGTCTGCGTGTAACTGTCGGCCAAGATCAGGGCGTTGCAGGTAGCTGTGGCGATCAGCGGCGGCGCTGTGCAGCAACAAGCTGTCACGGCCACGCTCGTGAAGTTGTGCGCTCAAGGCGGCGTGATCAAAGGGCAGATGCACCGCATCGCGTGCCTGCGCATGGGCGAATTGAAAGTCCAGTTGCGCATGGGTCGGCAAACTGGTACCGGTGCGGCCCAGCGCAATGCGCGCCGGGGTCAGCGTGCGCAGTTGCAGCCATGGGTTGTGGCTGTCGGTCGGGGTATGGGCCATGTTCAACGTCCTCCCAAGTGGGTCAGCGCCTGACGAAACAGCGGCGGTAGTTGATGACCAAATTCAATGCGGCCGTCGTTTTGGGTAAAAATGCCGACCTTGCTCAACCACTGTTCAAACTCGGGTGCGGGTTTAAGGCCCAAGGTTTTGCGCGCATATAACGCATCGTGAAAGGACGTGGTCTGGTAATTGAGCATGATGTCGTCCGACCCCGGAATACCCATGATGAAATTAATCCCGGCCACGCCGAGTAACGTCAGCAAGGTGTCCATGTCGTCCTGATCGGCTTCGGCGTGGTTGGTGTAGCAGATGTCGCAGCCCATCGGCACCCCCAGTAACTTGCCGCAAAAATGGTCTTCAAGCCCGGCGCGGATGATCTGTTTGCCGTTGTACAGATACTCGGGGCCGATAAAACCGACCACGGTGTTGACCAAAAATGGCTTGAAATGCCGAGCCACCGCATAGGCGCGGGTCTCACAGGTTTGCTGATCGACACCAAAATGCGCGTTAGCCGACAACGCACTGCCTTGGCCTGTCTCGAAATACATCAAGTTGTTGCCCAGTGTGCCGCGATTGAGGCTTAAACCGGCGTCGTAACCTTCTTGCAATACATTCAGATTAATCCCGAAACTGGCGTTTGCCGCTTCAGTGCCCGCAATTGACTGAAACACCAGGTCCAACGGCACCCCGCGATTGATCGCTTCAATTGAGGTTGTGACGTGGGTCAGCACGCACGATTGCGTGGGGATCTCATAGCGCTGAATGATCGCGTCGAGCATGTTCAGCAAATCGCAGATCGAGGCAATGCTGTCAGTGGCCGGGTTGATGCCAATCATGGCGTCGCCGTTGCCGTAGAGCAGGCCGTCGAGAATGCTCGCGGCAATCCCGGCCGGGTCATCGGTGGGATGGTTGGGTTGCAGGCGCGTTGACAGTCGCCCACGCAGACCAACGGTGCCGCGAAACTGCGTGACCACACGGATTTTTTGCGCCACCAGAATCAGGTCTTGCACGCGCATGATTTTTGACACGGCGGCTGCCATTTCAGGCGTAAGCCCTGGAGCCAGGGCGCGCAAGCTGTGTTCATCGGCGGCATCACTGAGCAGCCAGTCACGAAAGCCCCCCACGGTCAGGTGGCTGACGGCGGCAAACGCCTGAGCGTCATGGCTGTCGATGATCAGGCGCGTGACTTCATCGGCCTCGTAAGGAATCAGCGCTTCTTGCAGGAAGTGCGAGAGCGGGATGTCAGCCAGCGCCATTTGCGCGGCCACACGTTCGCCATCGTTGTGCGCGGCTACACCGGCCAAAAAGTCCCCGGAGCGTGCGGGGCTGGCTTTGGCCATCACCTCTTTGAGGCTGTCGAAACGGTAAGTCTGAGTGCCCACCGCGTGAGAAAACGTTGCCATACAGGGTGCTCCTTGACGCCAGACGCAGGGCGTCTGGCGGGATTCTCAGCGATCAGTGCAAGGTTTGTTCGGCGTGTTGAATCGCCGCAAATTCTTCTTCAGGCGTACCGGCTACCAAGTGATGCCGACTGTAGAAAGCAAAGTAAGCAATTAATACTCCATAGATCACCGCCGCACCAATCACCACCCGCGGGTCGACCAGGAAACCGGCCACGACCGCGACGCAGGCGAGCACCAAGGCGATGCCAGAGGTGAAAATACCGCCCGGTGTGCGATATGGACGCTCCATTTTGGGGCGACGAATGCGCAGGGTGATGTGCGCGGCCATCATCAGTACGTAGGAAATGGTTGCACCAAACACCGCCACCAGAATCAGCAAGTCACCTTGCCCGGTCAGCGACAGCCCAAAACCGATGATGCCGGGGATGATCAACGCCAGTACCGGCGCTTTGCTCTTGTTGGTTTCGGACAGCTTGCGAGGCAAATAACCTGCGCGAGACAGGGCGAATATCTGACGCGAGTAGGCATAAATGATCGAGAAGAAGCTGGCGATCAAACCGGCCAACCCGACCAGATTGACGAAGCCGCCCATCCAGGTGGAGCCGCCATACGCTTTGCTCAGCGCTTCCACCAACGGGTTACCCGAGGCCATCAAGTGATGTGCCCCCGCGCCGCCGGGGCCAATCACCAAGATCAGCAGGGCGAAGGTCACGAGCACCAGCATGGCGCCAATCAAACCGCGCGGCAGGTCCCGCTTGGGGTTTTTGGTTTCTTCGGCGGCCAGCGGCACGCCCTCTACGGCGAGGAAAAACCAGATGGCATAAGGAATGGCCGCCCACACGCCGACATAGCCGAACGGCAGGAACGGGCTGGCGCCCTTGGCGTTGCTCACCGGGATGTCCAGCAGGTTGGCGACGTTGAAGTGCGGCACCATGGCGACTAAAAACACGCCCAAGGCAATGGCGGCCACGGCGGTGATGATGAACATCAATTTAAGGGCTTCACCGACACCGAAAATGTGGATGCCGATAAAGATGATGTAGAACGCCAGGTAGATCATCCAGCCACCAATCCCGAATAACGACTCGCAGTACGCGCCGATAAACACAGCGATGGCGGCGGGGGCGATGGCGTATTCGATCAGGATCGCGGTGCCGGTCAAAAAACCGCCCCAGGGGCCAAAGGCGCTGCGGGCAAAGCCATAGCCGCCGCCCGCTGTCGGGATCATCGAGGACAATTCGGCCAGCGAGAAGCACATGCACAGGTACATGGTGGCCATGAGCAAGGTTGCGAGAAACATTCCGCCCCAGCCGCCTTGAGCCAACCCGAAGTTCCACCCGGCGTAGTCACCGGAAATCACATAAGCAACGCCCAGCCCTACCAGCAGGACCCAACCGGCGGCGCCTTTTTTCAGTTCACGTTGTTGAAAGTAATCGGAGCCGACTTTTTCAAAGTCGACCGAAGAGGGGGCCGCAGTAGCGGCATTCGGTTCGCTAGGCATGTGATTTCACCTGTTCTTTTATAGTTAGGAATTTGACAGGGTGTAAAGCAAGAGCCGGGCCATAGGCCCTGAGGTAGAGCGGTGTAGACCTGTAGCTGACGCAGGCTGCGATCTTTAAAGGATCAAAGATCGCAGCCAGCGGGGGCGTTTTTTAGAAGAAACCCAGCGGGTTGATGTCGTAGCTGACCAGCAGGTTTTTGGTCTGCTGATAGTGGTCGAGCATCATCTTGTGGGTTTCACGGCCGACACCGGACTTTTTGTAGCCGCCGAACGCCGCGTGTGCGGGGTACAGGTGATAGCAGTTGGTCCACACCCGACCGGCCTTGATTGCGCGGCCCATGCGGTAAGCGCGGTTGATGTCGCGGGTCCACAAACCGGCACCCAGACCGAATTCAGTGTCATTGGCGATGGCCAGCGCTTCGGCTTCGTCCTTGAACGTGGTGATGCTGACCACCGGGCCAAAGATTTCTTCCTGGAACACGCGCATTTTGTTGGTGCCCTTGAGCAGCGTCGGCTGGATGTAATAGCCGGTTGCCAGGTCGCCTTCGAGCTTGGCCACTTGGCCGCCCGTCAGCAGCTGCGCACCTTCTGCCTTGGCAATTTCCAGGTAGGACAGGATCTTGTCGAACTGCTGCTCGGAGGCCTGAGCACCGACCATCGTGTCGGTGTCCAGCGGGTCGCCACGTTTGATCGACTCCACCTTCTTCATCACCACTTTCATGAAATCGTCGTAGATCGACTCCTGAATCAGCGCGCGCGAGGGGCAAGTGCAGACTTCGCCCTGGTTGAAGAACGCCAGCACCAGGCCCTCAGCGGCTTTCTCAATGAAGCTTGGTTCGGCTTGCATGATGTCGGCGAAGAAGATGTTGGGCGACTTGCCGCCCAGCTCCACGGTGGAGGGAATGATGTTCTCAGCGGCACATTTCATGATGTGCGAGCCGACCGGGGTTGAGCCGGTGAAGGCGATTTTGGCAATGCGCTTGCTGGTCGCCAGGGCTTCGCCTGCTTCTTTGCCGAAGCCTTGCACCACGTTCAGCACGCCCGGTGGCAGCAGATCGCCGATTAACTCCATCAGCACCGTGATGCTCAACGGCGTTTGTTCGGCCGGTTTGAGCACGATGCAGTTACCCGCCGCCAGCGCTGGCGCGAGTTTCCAGGCGGCCATCAGCAGCGGGAAGTTCCACGGGATGATTTGACCGACCACGCCCAGCGGTTCGTGGATGTGATACGCAACCGTGTTGCCGTCAATTTCGGCGGCGCTGCCTTCCTGAGCGCGGATGCAACCGGCGTAGTAACGGAAGTGATCGGCGGCCAATGGCACGTCGGCGTTCAGGGTTTCGCGCACGGCTTTGCCGTTGTCCCACGTTTCGGTCACGGCCAGCAGTTCAAGGTTTTGTTCGATGCGATCAGCGATTTTCAGCAGCACCAGCGAGCGCGCCTGCACTGAGGTTGCACCCCAGGCATCGGCGGCGGCGTGAGCTGCGTCGAGGGCTTTTTCGATGTCTTGGGCCGTCGAACGCGGAAATTGAGCGATGGGCTTGCCGTTGACCGGCGAGGTGTTGGTGAAGTATTGGCCGTTGACCGGCGCCACGAATTCGCCGCCGATGTAGTTACCGTATTGGCTCTTGAACGAGACGATCGAGCCTTCAGTACCGGGTTGTGCGTAACGCATGGTGAATGTCTCCTGGCTTTATTGTGCTTATGGGAGGACGCGCGGTGGCGTTGCCCCAAGCAGGAGCAAAGGTCGGGCCAAATAGTTATGAGCGCTCTAAAACGGGGCTTTCAGGCGTGTGAGCGATGGGCGTCAGCGAAACGATGTGTCACAGTCGACACAGTGGTAGTGACACTTTGTGCCAAAAGCGGTACAGCGCATGACCAGTCAGTCAGATGACGATTGCAATGCCAGCAGTGCAAGAGGATGCTGATGGCTCGGTTTGGACTGGTTCTGAGTGGTTGCTCGCGGGTCGTTTTCCCCGTGCACGCTAAGACCGCCGAGACAGAGCGGAGAACAATAAAAATGCGCAGTGCAGATATCAGTCGGCACGCCCGACAAGTCATCGACGTCACCCAGGGCCATCCTCAAGGATGCGACCCGTCAATCGTTCGCTCCTGGCAACGCTGCCTGGAGGATTACCACCTCGATCCCGCGCAAAACATCGCCCCTACGGTGCTTGAACATGGGCGCATTCTTGAAGGTCGCGAGCGCCTGCAACAGGTGTTGCACATTGCCGGTCATGAAATGAACAGCCTGCATCAACAGCTTTCGGGGGCCGGTCATGCGGTGCTGTTGACCGATGCGCGGGGCGTGATTCTTAACTGCGTGACCGCACCTGCCGAGCGCAAAGTGTTTGAACACGCAGGGTTGTGGCTGGGGGCGGACTGGAGTGAGGCCCGTGAAGGCACCAATGGCATCGGCACCTGCATGGTTGAGCGCCAGGCGCTGACCATCCATCAGGACGAACACTTTCGTGGCCGTCATACCGGCCTGACCTGCTCGGCAAGCCCGGTATTTGACCCGCAGGGCGAGTTGCTGGCGGTGCTGGATGTGTCTTCGGCGCGCCATGAAGTGTCGCGCCAGAGCCAGTTTCATACGATGGCGCTGGTCAATCTCTCCGCCAAAATCATCGAAAGCAGCTACTTCCTGCATCACTTTGAAGGCCAATGGCTGCTGCGTTTTCATCTGCAAGCTCAGTCACTCGGGCTGTTTAGCGAAGGCATGCTGGCGTTTGATGGCGACGGGGTGATCTGCGCGGTGAATCAAAGCGCACTCAACCTGCTGGGCAAAGCCCGTGACGGGCTGGTGGGGCACAACATTGATGGCCTGTTCGACAGTTCGGGTGATGAGCTGTTTGCCCGTGCGACCCCGCAAGCCAGTGCCAGTTGGCCATTGTGCACCCGTGACGGCCGTTATTTATTTGCCGCATTGCGTGGCCCGGCGCGCACGGTGCCGACCCCTGTTCGTGTTCAGCCTGAGCCGGTGCGCGTGCAAACAAGCAGTATTTGTTTGGGCGATGAAGCGTTGCAAAACGATTTTCGGCGTGCCCTGCGGGTGTTTGAGCGCGACGTGCCGTTGCTCATCAATGGCGAAACCGGCTCGGGTAAAGAAGCCTTTGCCAAGGCCGTGCACCAGGCCAGCTTGCGCGCTGGGCAGTCGTTCGTAGCGCTCAACTGCGCCGCGATCCCCGAAAGCCTGATTGAAAGCGAATTGTTCGGTTATCGCGGTGGCAGCTTTACGGGCGCGCGCAAAGAAGGGATGCAAGGCAAGTTGCAGCAGGCTGATGGCGGCACCTTGTTTCTGGACGAAATCGGCGACATGCCACTGGCCATGCAAACGCGGCTGTTAAGAGTGCTGGAGGACCGCTTGGTGGTGCCGATTGGCGGCGAGCCACAAGCGGTCAACGTGCGCATCATCAGTGCGACTCACCGTAACCTGCTGGAGCGGGTGGCCGAGGGCAGTTTTCGCGAAGACCTGTTTTACCGGTTGAACGGGCTGGAAATCGCCTTGCCTGCCTTGCGTGATCGCAGTGACAAGTCGCAGTTGCTGGATTTTCTGCTGGCCGAAGAAGCAGGGCAGGAGCCGCTGGTCATCCAGCACGAGGCGCGAGACGCCTTGCTGAACTTTGCCTGGCCGGGCAACGTGCGGCAAATGCGCAACGTGCTACGCACCCTGGCGGCGTTGTGTGAGGGTGGCGAGATCAAACTTCAGGATCTGCCGGCCAACGTGCGGATAGCGCCTGTCGGAGTGGTTGCGCCTTCAGAGCAGCCGCTGGAAGAGGCCGAGAAAATGGCCTTGCTGATGGCGCTGCAATTGCATCGCTGGCACATGACCCACACCGCGCTGCAACTGGGGGTCAGCCGCAATACGCTGTATCGCAAGCTGCGCAAGCATGGGATCGAACGTTAAGGCCGGCCCTCACCCTGACCCTCTCCCTGCATCAGAGTGCCAAGGTGAGGGGCAGGGGCTAATGGCCCCGAATCATCAGGTGCGAAAAAAAGCCCCCTACGCTACCCTTCGCCGATGATTTACGAGGTCGACTATGCACATTCATATTCTTGGTATTTGCGGCACTTTCATGGGTTCGCTGGCGGTATTGGCCAAAGAGCTGGGCCATCACGTCACAGGCTCCGATGCGAACGTCTACCCGCCAATGAGCACCCAGTTGCAAGCTCAAGGCATTGAGTTGACTCAAGGTTACGACCCGGCCCAGCTCGACCCCGCGCCTGACCTGGTGGTCATTGGCAACGCACTGTCGCGCGGCAATCCGGCGGTCGAGTACGTACTGAACAAGGGCCTGCCTTATGTGTCTGGCCCGCAGTGGCTGGCTGACCACGTACTCCAAGGTCGCTGGGTGCTGGCCGTGGCCGGGACCCATGGCAAAACCACGACCAGCAGCATGCTGGCCTGGGTGCTTGAGCACGCGGGCATGGCGCCGGGCTTCCTGATCGGTGGCGTACCGCAAAACTTTGCGGTCTCGGCCCGTTTGGGCGACACGCCTTTTTTTGTGGTCGAGGCCGATGAGTACGACAGCGCCTTCTTCGACAAACGCTCAAAGTTTGTGCATTACCGCCCACGTACCGCGATTTTGAACAACCTTGAGTTCGATCACGCTGATATCTTCCCGGATCTCCCCTCGATTGAGCGTCAATTTCACCACTTGGTCCGCACGATCCCGAGTGAAGGACTGGTGATTCACCCCACCACCGAGCCTGCGTTGCAGCGGGTCATCGAGATGGGGTGCTGGACGCCGGTGCAAACCACGGGCGAGGGCGGTCAATGGCAGGCGCGCTTGCTCAGTGCCGACGGCTCGCGCTTTGAGGTGCTGTTTGACGGCACCGTTCAAGGCACCGTCGAGTGGGACATGACCGGGCAGCATAACGTCGCTAACGCCTTGGCGACCTTGGCCGCTGCGCGCCATGTGGGCGTGGTGCCGAGCATGGCCATTGAAGGCTTGAGTGCGTTTAAAAGTGTGAAACGGCGGATGGAAAAAGTCGCCGAGGTCAATGGCATCACGCTGTATGACGACTTTGCGCATCATCCAACGGCCATTGCCACCACGCTGGACGGCCTGCGCAAACGCATTGGCGATGCGCCGCTCATCGCCGTCATCGAGCCGCGCTCCAACTCCATGAAGCTGGGCGCCCACCGCGACGGTTTGCCGGGCAGTGTGGTGCAAGCCGATCACGTGGTCTGGTACGCCCCGGCCAATCTGGGGTGGGATCTGGCGGCTACGGTCGCATCCAGCCCCGTGTCCACGCAGGTGTGCGATTCGCTGGAAGCAATCATTGCGGACGTCAAAACCCACGTTAAACCGGGCGCGCATGTGGTGATCATGAGCAACGGCGGTTTCGGCGGGTTGCACGGCAAATTAGCGGATGCATTGCGATGAACGGCCCGGAACGCATCACGCTGGCCGTGACGGGCGCCTCGGGTATGCAATATGCGTTGCGCCTGCTCGATTGCCTGGTGCGCGAAGACCGCGAAGTGCATTTTTTGATCTCCAAGGCCGCGCAATTGGTGATGGCGACCGAAACCGACGTCAACCTGCCGCCTAAACCACAAGCCATGCAGACCTTTCTGACCGAATACACCGGCGCGGCTGCCGGGCAGATTCGCGTCTACGGCAAAGAAGACTGGATGTCGCCCGTGGCTTCCGGCTCTGGCGCGCCTGCTGCGATGGTGGTGGTGCCGTGCTCCACGGGCACGCTGTCGGCCATTGCCACCGGGGCTTGCAACAACTTGGTCGAGCGTGCGGCGGACGTGACCCTCAAAGAGCGGCGCCAGTTGATTCTGGTGCCGCGAGAGGCGCCGTACTCCAGCATCCATCTGGAGAACATGCTCAAACTGTCGAACATGGGCGCCGTGATCTTGCCCGCCTCGCCGGGTTTCTATCACCAGCCGCAAACCATCGATGACTTGGTCGACTTTGTAGTGGCACGGATTCTCAATCTGCTCAACATCCCGCAGGACATGCTCCCGCGTTGGGGCGAGCACCATGTGGGCGGCGATGAGTAAAGCGCTGCTGGCCTTGCTGGCGGTGATGCACATCGGGGGCTGCGCCAGCGTTCGAACGCTGGACGCGGCCAAGCCGGGCGCGCCGGTGGTGTACGCGGGCACGCGGCTGGATTGGTATGCAATGCAGGGCGGTTGTTGTGCGCTGGACCGGTTTGGCGCGCAAGCCCCGCGCTACCCGGGGCTGGATCTGCCGGCCAGCGCGTTGCTCGATACGGTGTTGTTGCCGCTGTCGGTGCTGACCGTTCTGGGCGTCGGGTTTCAGGCCAGCGGCGGGCTGTAGCCAGTGGGGTTACTTGCCCAACTTTCTCAGCTCGTCCGACTCAACCACGCGCACACCGTTGTCTTCTTCCAGTGCCAATCGCCACAGAGCACGGGCAAGCTCGCAGGCTTCAATACCGTGGTATTTGCCGGGCACCAGTTTGGACAGAGTGGCCGCAATTTTTTCCACTGGTCGCTCTTCCATGCGCTCACCAATCAGCACCGAGGGGCGTGCAAGGGTCAGTTGCGGCCAGCCTTGAGCGCGCAAAGATTGCTCCATCTCGCCTTTGACCCGGGTATAGAACACGGAAGATTTGGGGTCAGCCCCGATGGCGCTGACGACGATCAAGTGCCGTGCACCCATCTCCCGCGCACGCTTGCCAAATGCCACGACCATGTCGTGATCCACAGCGCGAAACGCTTGTTCCGACCCTGCCTGTTTGATCGTGGTGCCCAAACAGCAGAAGGCCACGTCGACCGGGCCGCTGAGCTGAGGCAAAAACACCGCAGGCTCACCCACCGGGTTGTCCAGGTGCGGGTGTTCGGCCAATGGCTTGCGCGAGGGGGCGAGCACGCGTTCGATGGTGGGTTCGTTAAGTAAGCGGTCGAGCAAAAGCTCACCGGTCAGACCGGTGGCACCAGCAAGCAAGATGTGCTTAGGCGTCAGGTACATGCGAGTTCTCCCTTAATACAGTCAGCTTAGTCACTCTGGGCGTGCATGCTGTTCAATCGGTTTAGTGCAGCGCCTGCCGGGCCTGGTGCTCGCGCAAGCGTTGCCAATGGTTCAATACACCTTTAGGGGCCCAGATTTGTGGCTCAGAAGGCTCGAAGTTATCGGTTTTTTCGCGTTCGGCGACGTACTGCCTGGCCAGCGCGAAAGCTTTTTGCAGGTCGTCAGTCTGGTTCAGGGCTTGGGCAAACAGGGCATTGCCGAAGTAAGTGAAGTCGGCTTCTTCCGAACACCCAAACGACACTTTGTTGGCCTCGGACGCGGTCATGATCAAGGTTCTTTCATCCTTGAGCGCCGGTATGAAACCGCCGGAGTAGCAGGCGGAAACCACAATGATTTTGTCGCGATGCTTGAGGGGGGCCAGAGCGGCTGCCAAATCTTCGGCGGGCAGGTCGGCCAGTTCAAGGCGCGGCTGGTCCAGCACCAGTTCGTGATCGTGGGTGCCGTGGCTGGTCAGGTAAATGAAGACCAGGTCTTCGGGGCCGGTGCGCTCGGCCAGGGTTTTGGCGGCGCGGTGCAGGTTTTCGCGGGTGGCCATAGGGCGATCCATCAAGTGATCGCGATGGTTGACCAGGCTGATCTGGCCGCGGCTGCCGAAACGGCTGGCGAGCATGTCGCTGACGTAGTCGGCTTCACGCAAAAACACGCTTTGCTTGCCGTCGCCCCCCAGTACCAGGCTGTACAGCTCAATGGCCGGGGTGGACGGCGGCACCGCTTTAAGGGCCTTGTCCAGTAGCTTGCCCTGGTTGAGTAAACCCAGCTCCAGCGGATCGGGCAACAGGTTGCCTTTATCGTCGCGTACCCGCAGGCCGTTGATCCAGTAGCCCTTTTCGACCGAGCCGTCGCTCAGCGTCAAGGTGCCGTAGCCCTGATAGGTGTCGTTGGCAAAGTCCCCGACGTAGGTGCTGCCGTCCGCAAGGCTGAGGTGGCCGGGGCCGTTGAAGCGCCACTCGCTGAACTGGCCGCGATAATGACTGGCGTCGATGCCAATGAACTCGCCTTTGCCAGTGAGGGCGCCATCCTTGAACTCGCCGATCCACACATCGCCGTCTGCGTTTTCGTAGCGGCCTTTGCCATTGAGCTGGTTGTCTTTGAATTCGCCTTCGTACTGATCGCCTTCGGCACTGTTGAAAATGCCGCTGCCCTCAAGTTGACCGTTCACAAACGTGCCAGTGAATTCATTACCGCTGGCATCGCTGCGCTTGCCCTGGCCGTGGGGTTTGCCGCGCGCGAACTGGCCCTCATACTGGCTGCCGTCATCGAGTTCAAGGTGGCCGTTGCCCCAGAACTGGTCGTCTTTGAACTCGCCGCGATAACTCATGCCGCCTTCTTTAAGCGTGCCTTCACCTTCGCGCCGGCCCTGCTTGAAGCCGCCCATGTAATCACTGTCGTGGGTGATCAGGCTGCCCTGGCCGCTGTATAAACCTTGCTCAAACGAGCCACGGTACACATCGCCATTGCTGGCGTGCCATTCGCCCTGGCCCTGGAACACCCCATTGCTGAAATTACCTGCGTACCAACTGCCATTCGGGTAGTCGATGCGCCCCGGGCCTTGCAGCAACCCATTGACCACTTCACCGCGATAGCGCCCGCCATCGGGCAGGCGCGCGTCCGGCGGCAACAGCGATTCACCGTCGCCGCAGGCCGTCAGCAGCAGGGTCAAAGCGAGGGGGACAAATGGGCGCATGGCAGGATCCGCAAAGTTAGGCCACCGAGTATGCCGCAGCAAAGGAAGCCGCTCTATAGGGCCACATGAAACATCCTGAGATATTCACCGGCCGATCATGGCGTTAGCCATGCCAGCGGGTTGGGAGCGTGCCTATAATGCGCCGCAAAAAAGATCGCTGGAGATGTGAAATGTTGTTACGCGGCCTGACCTGGCTGGTGCTGTTTCAATTGCTCGGCACCGCCCTCAATCATGTGTTCATCCCTGTTTTGCCCGGCCCCATTATCGGGTTGCTGCTGCTATTGGCATTTTTGATGGTGCGCGGCGAAGTCTCCGAGCCGTTAAGTCAAGCCGCCAGTGGTCTGCTGCGCTACTTGCCCTTGCTGTTAGTGCCGCCCGCCGTGGGGGTGATGGTTTACGCGCGCGATATCGCGGCAGATTTTTGGGCCATTGCCGGGGCATTGGTATTGTCGCTTTTAATCTCGATGGCCTTCGTCGGTGTGTTGATGCAGCGTTTGCTCAAACGTCATCAGCACCCTGAGGAGCGGCCATGACCCTGGAATGGCAAGGGGCCTGGTACGCCGTGATTCATCACCCGCTGTTTGGTATCGGCATCACTCTGGGTGCTTATCAACTGGTGCTCGCAGCGTTTGAGAAAACCCGCTGGATCTTTCTACAGCCCGTGCTGGCCTCGATGTTGTTGGTGATTGGCGTGTTGCTCAGCTGTGGCCTGAGCTACGACGAGTACCGCAACAGCACTGACATTCTTAGCATTCTGCTGGGGCCTGCCACGGTAGCGTTGGCGGTGCCGTTGTACTTGAACCTGCGGCGAATCCGGCAACTGTTTTGGCCCATCTTTACTACGCTGGTGATTGGCGGGGTATTTGCGACCGGTCTCGTGGTGCTGTTGGGCGCCTGGTTCGGCACGGAGCACAGAGTGCTGATGACGTTGGCGCCCAAGTCGGTCACTTCACCGATTGCCATGCTGGTGGCAGAGCAAATTGGCGGTGTGGCGGCGTTGGCGGCAGTGTTTGTACTGATTACCGGGGTCATCGGTGCGATCGTCGGCCCAAGCCTGCTGAGCCTGTTGCGCGTTCACAGCACCGAGGCGCGCGGCATGGCATTGGGTATGACGGCGCATGCGGTGGGCACATCGGTGGCCTTGCAAGAAAGCGAAGAGTGCGGCGCCTTTGCGGCGTTGGCGATGAGTTTAATGGGCGTGGGTACGGCGGTATTTTTACCGCTGGCCGTCAGCCTCATGGTGTAAGGACGTAGACATGACATTGCCGTTGTTTCCCCTCAATACCGTGCTGTTTCCGGGGTGTGTGCTGGACCTGCAAATCTTTGAGGCGCGCTACCTCGATATGATCGCCTGCTGCCTGAAGCAGGGTGCAGGCTTTGGCGTGGTCTGCATTCTTGAGGGCAGCGAAGTGGGCGA
The DNA here is from genome assembly GCF_001529285.1 of Pseudomonas sp. TAA207. NCBI lineage: Bacteria > Pseudomonadati > Pseudomonadota > Gammaproteobacteria > Pseudomonadales > Pseudomonadaceae > Pseudomonas > Pseudomonas sp. TAA207. The sequence continues at coordinate 134,495 of NZ_LLWJ01000067.1, forward strand.
CGCCCCGCAAGATATCGCCCCGATTGGGTGTGAGGCACTGATCCGAGACTTCAAACAGCAGGACAACGGGCTGCTGGGCATTCGTGTCGAAGGCGGGCGGCGCTTTCAGGTCTTGAGCTCGCAGGCGCAACCCAATCAGTCATTGCTGGCCGAAATTGAATGGCTGGATGAAGTTGCCGAGCAACCGCTGGGTGACGAAGATCAAGACCTGCTGGCGTTACTCAAAGCGTTGGCAGAGCATCCCATGGTGGCGGCTCTGGAGATGAACACCGAGGTGTCGGGGCAGCAGTCACTGGGCAATCAGCTGGCGTATTTGTTGCCTTTTGCCGAAGAGGACAAGCTCCAACTGCTGCAAGTCGATGACCCGCAGCAGCGCCTTGATGGTATTCAAGTGTTACTCGACGAGATGCAGGGTGAGGCCCTTAATTGAACCGTCGCTGATTTGGCGTGGCTGACGGGGCATAAGAGGCTGCGCCTGAACGCAGCCCCGTACCTCGGTGGTTCCTGCAAAATGAGCTGCGTTTTGGGCTATCAATAGGCGTAGCGCAGCAGCTCTTTGGACAGGTGCCCGAGCATAAAAAAGCCGTACAGCGCGGTGCAGGCGGGCAAAATCACCCACCAGACTTTTTGCGGGACCGGGCTGAGCGGCATAAAGCGTTGGCTCAGGGCGAGTGCAAACGCATTGACCGTAATCGCCAGTAATGCGCCGGCCATGATGTCTGTTGGCCAATGAGCGCCCAGGTAAACCCGTGACATGGCGACCGTGATCGCCAGCAGGCACCCCAGCAACACCCACGTCACGCGCATGCGTTGCGGTTGCTCGCGCCCGGCCAGAATCGCCAGCGCCACAAAAAATGCAAACGCCCCCGAACTGTGCCCGCTGGGCATGCTGTAACTGGTGAGCGGGTCGACCAATACGTCTGGGCGCATCCGTGCAAAGAAGTGTTTGGTCGTGGTGTTGGCCACAGCCGTAAACAGCGTGACCCCACCGAAAAAGAACATGGCGCGCCATTGGCGGGTCACCAGCAAAATGACGCAGACCACGGCGGCAGCCAGGAACTGGGTGCGGAAGTTGCCAATTTGCGTCACCAGGACCGCGGCCATGTCCATCGCGCTGCTGCGATGTTCTTGCACCAGTGCCGAGATGCCCCGGTCCAGAGCGCTGAGGTAGGGGTAGCCGACGAACACTGCCAGCAGCAGGCTCAGGCTCAGGGCACCGATCAGCACCGTGGCCCCGGATTGGCGCCGGATGCTGGCATTGATGCTCAGGCCCAGCAGCGCGGCCAGGCCGACAGCAACCACCGCGGCTTGCGGCCAGAACCCTTCGGGCAAGGGCAGGCGGATGGCGGCCCCGGTCGCCCAACCGGGCAGCAAGTACGCCACTGCCCAACCCATGCCGGCCAGCAGGCTGACACCAATAAAGCGCGGGATGGGCATGTCGCACATGCCCGCCACCATCGGCAGCATCGGGCGCAGCGGGCCGATAAAGCGGCCAATCAGCAAGCTGACAATGCCGTACTTGTGAAAGTAGCTCTCGGCGCCGTTCATCCATTGAGGATGGGTGCGTAACAGCGGTAATCGCCGAATGTTTTGGTGGAAGCGTCTGCCCAGTGCGTAAGACACCACGTCACCGAGCAGGCCGCCGAGAAAACCCAATAACAAGGTTTCACCCAATGACAGGGCGCCGCTGCCGGCCATGACGGCAATCGCAAACAGCAAAACGGTGCCGGGCACGATGATCCCGGCAATTGCCAGGCACTCCACGCACGCCACAATAAATACCGCGAGGCCCAGCCACTGCGGGTTGGCTGTTAGCCAGCCAGTTACGCTATCGAGCCATGGGCCCATGTTTCAACTTCCTTTTGATCGTTATTTAATCGGCGGTGCAGGTGTGTTGCAGCGTCACATAGTCCCGGCCCTCAACCTGCCCGCGGCGTAGCGGGTTGCGTGTGCAGTGCGCGGCATAGTCGGCATCGACAAAGCGGTACATCAGGTGCTCGTCACGCCCGTGAGGGATGCCCAAACGCGTGGTTTGAATGATCTGCGAGGGTTGTTGTGCGACGTCATCGACCCGCAAACGTTCAAGGTCGAAACATTTTGCATCCCATTCGCGCACTTTCAGCCCCAACGCTTTACACAGCAGCGTTTGCCCGGCGCAGAGCCTGGCAGCGGGGCGCGGATTGCCGTGTGTGTCCGGATTGTTGCGTTGCATCTGCGCCAGGCTGTCAGGGCCTGAGAGCGCGTCAACCCAGGGGTACGCCGACTTGATCAGTACCGCATTGCCGGGGCCGTGGGCGCTGAAGTTCAACGAATCACCGCCGCGAGCGTAGTACATGTAAATGTGCCCGCCATCCATAAACAGCGCTTTGCGTTTTTCGGTATAGCCCAATGACGCGTGGCTGCCCTTATCGACGCAGTAATAGGCTTCGGTTTCGATAATGCGCGCGCTCAGCCACAGCCCGTTGACTCGATGGCGGATGACTTTGCCCAGCAGTTGGCGGGCGACGCGCTGGGCGTCACGGTCAAAAAATGAATCCGGCAGTACGTTGGGCATCTTCGGATCGATTAATGGATGGCTGAAAAGGGGCAGATCATAGCAAGACCTGCTTAATCGAGGCTGAACGCGGTGTATTTACAGCCCATTTCGACCATCCGCCTGCCACCGCTGTGCGTGAGGCGGCGGGACCGCTATAATCGGCCGCTTTCCTCCCTGCCAAGACCATTGAGACCATGACTGAGTCCGTTCTTGACTACATGACCCGCCTGGGTCGCGCCGCTCGCCAAGCGTCCCGTGTGATTGGCCGTGCCAGCACCGGGCAAAAAAACCGTGCCCTGCTGGCGGCTGCCGCTGCATTGGATGCTGCCCGTCCCGAACTCACCGCTGCCAACGAGCAGGATCTGGCGGCGGGGCGTGCCAATGGTCTGGAACCCGCGATGTTGGAGCGTCTGGCGCTGACCCCAGCGCGCATCGACGGCATGATCGTCGGTTTGCGTCAGGTGGCCAGCTTGCCGGACCCGGTCGGCGCGATTCGCGACATGAGCTACCGGCCTTCGGGCATTCAGGTGGGCAAAATGCGCGTGCCGCTGGGCGTGGTTGGCATTATTTATGAGTCGCGCCCCAATGTGACCATCGATGCTGCGAGCCTGTGCTTGAAGTCGGGCAACGCGACTATTTTGCGCGGTGGCTCCGAGGCCATTCATTCCAACCGTGCGATTGCCGCCTGTATCCAGCGAGGGCTGGCTGAGGCCGGTCTGCCGCCGGCAGTGGTGCAAGTGGTTGAGGTCACGGACCGTGCCGCCGTCGGTGCATTGATCACCATGCCCGAGTATGTGGACGTGATCGTGCCACGCGGTGGCAAAGGCTTGATCGAGCGCGTGAGCCGTGACGCCCGTGTTCCGGTCATCAAGCACCTGGACGGCATCTGCCATGTATACGTGAGTGCCCAGGCGGACCTGACAAAAGCGCAGCGTATTGCGTTCAATGCCAAAACCTACCGTTATGGCATTTGCGGGGCGATGGAAACCTTGCTGGTCGATCAGGCGGTGGCGGCGCAGTTCTTGCCGGCAATGGCCGAAGAGTTTCGTGCCAAAGGTGTCGAGCTGCGCGGTTGTGAGCGCACGCAGGCGCTGATTGACGTGGTGGCTGCCACTGAAGACGACTGGCACACCGAGTACCTGGACGCGATTTTGTCGATCCGTATTGTCGACGGGCTGGACCAGGCGATTGAACACATCAATCACTACGGCTCCCATCACACCGACTCGATCGTGACCGAACACCAGGGCGACGCACGGCGTTTTATGGCCGAAGTGGACTCCAGTTCGGTGATGCTCAACACCCCAACCTGCTTCGCCGATGGATTTGAATACGGATTGGGTGCGGAGATTGGCATTTCTACTGATAAGCTGCACGCCCGCGGCCCGGTGGGTCTCGAAGGTTTGACCTGCGAGAAGTACATTGTGGTCGGTGATGGGCAGCTGCGCGGTCAGGAGCCGGCTTGAATTGGCCGACCTTGACGCGCCAATGATGGCACCGCTGAACGACGCGTTACCCCGGCGCATTGGCGTGTTGGGTGGAACCTTCGATCCGGTGCACATCGGGCATTTGCGCGGTGGGCTGGAAGTGGCGGAAATGATGGCGCTCGATGAGCTGCGTCTGACCCCCAACGCCAGGCCACCTCACCGCGACACCCCGCAAGTGTCAGCGCACGACCGTTTGGCGATGGTTGAGTGCGCCGTCGCCGGAGTGGCTACGCTGGTGGTTGACGCCCGGGAACTGCAACGGGACAAGCCGTCCTACACAATCGACACCCTGGAACTGATGCGGGCCGAGTTGGCCGCCGACGACCAGTTGTTTTTATTGCTGGGTTGGGACGCGTTTTGCGGCCTGCCCACGTGGCATCGCTGGGAAGAGTTGCTCCAGCATTGCCATATCCTGGTGCTACAGCGCCCGGATGCCGACAGCGAACCGCCGGATGCCTTGCGCAATCTGTTGGCGGCGCGCTCGGTAAGCGACCCGCTGGCCCTGAAAGGGTCGAGCGGACAGATTGCATTCGTCTGGCAGACACCGCTCGCGGTATCCGCCACCCAGATCCGTCAACTGCTGGCCAGCGGTAAGTCGGTACGTTATCTGGTGCCCGACGCGGTCCTGGCCTACATCGATGCGCACGGGCTTTACCGTGCGTCGAACTGAAAAAGGCGTGGTTCAAGGCACGATTTGACGTGTATTGAACCCCCCGAACATACGAGCAAAACGAGTTTTATATGACCAACAAAGATGTAAGCAAAGTAAAACGCAAAGGCACCTTCAAGAGCGCTCCGCTGCCAGAAAAAACCTTTAGCGCCGAGCCGCTCAAAGGCGACGAGCTGGTCAAGGTTGCTGTTGCCGCGCTGGAAGACGTCAAAGCCCAGGACATTCAAGTGATTGATGTGCGCGACAAGCACAGCATCACCGATTACATGATCATTGCCACCGGTACCTCGAACCGTCAGATCGGCGCAATGCTCGACAAAATCCGTGAAGCGGTGAAAGCCCTGGGCGTCAAGCCATTGGGTGAAGAAGGCAAGGGCGACAGCGATTGGGTACTGCTGGACATGGACGACGTGATCGTTCACATGATGACCGCCAGCGCCCGTCAGTTCTACGACCTGGAGCGTCTGTGGGCCGGTGCCGAGCAAAGCCGTGCAGGCAGCGCTGCTCACCACAGCCCGGAAAACACCCATGAGCATTTCCTCAAGCTCAACAAAGACCAGGAATAAGGGTTCGCTGTGCGCCTGCGTTTGATCGCTGTCGGTTCGCGTATGCCCAAGTGGGTGGAAGAAGGCTGGCATGAATATGCCAAGCGTCTGCCATCCGAGCTGGCGCTCGAACTGGTAGAAATACCGCTCAATACCCGTGGCAAGAATGCCGACGTGGCCCGTTTTATCCGTCAGGAAGGCGAGGCCATGCTGGCCAAAGTCGGCCCGGGCGAGCGGATTGTCACGCTGGAAGTGCACGGTAAGCCTTGGAGTACCGAGCAACTGGCGGTCGAACTCGACCGCTGGCGCCTGGACTCGCGCACGGTCAACTTCATGGTGGGCGGCCCTGAAGGGCTGGCGCCCGAAGTGTGCGCGCGTGCCGATCAACGCTGGTCGTTGTCGCCGTTGACGTTGCCGCACCCGTTGGTAAGGATTCTGATTGGTGAGCAGTTGTATCGCGCCTGGACGGTTCTGTCCGGGCACCCTTATCACAAATAGTCAGCGTCCTGAATGTCTCAGCCGATTCGCCTCAAAGACCACGAGAAAGACGCACGCCTTGTGCGCAGCCGCGTCGTGGTCGGCGCCTGTGTCGTGGTGGCGCTCATTTGTGCGCTGATCGCGCGCCTGTACTACTTGCAAGTGGTGCAGTACGAGTACCACTCGACATTGTCGGAAAACAACCGGGTGCACGTGCAGCCGATTCCCCCCACCCGTGGCCTGATTTTTGACCGCAATGGGGTGGTGATCGCCGACAACCGGCCAAGCTTCAGCCTGAGCATGACCCGCGAGCGCTCCGGCGACTGGCAACAAGTGCTCGACGTGATTGTTGAGGTGTTGCAACTCACCCCGCAAGACCGCGCACTGTTTGAAAAGCGCATGAAACAGGGGCGTCGGCCGTTTGAGCCGGTGCCCATTCTGTTTGAGCTGAACGAAGAGCAGATCGCCCGCATTGCCGTTAACCAGTTCCGCCTGCCAGGGGTGGAAGTGGTTGCGCAGTTGGTGCGCCACTACCCGCAAGGCGCGCACTTTGCGCACTCGGTGGGGTACATGGGGCGGATCAACGAAAAAGAGCTTAAAACCCTCGATCCGGTCAATTACAGCGGCACCCATCACATCGGTAAAACCGGCATCGAGCGCTTCTATGAAGCCGAGCTGCACGGGCAGGTGGGTTACGAAGAAGTTGAAACCAACGCCCGTGGCCGGGTGTTGCGCGTGCTTAAACGCACCGACCCGATCCCCGGCAAAGACATCGTGCTCAGCCTCGATATCAAGTTGCAGGAAGCCGCCGAGGAAGCGCTGGCCGGGCGCCGTGGCGCTGTTGTCGCCCTGAACCCGATGACGGGCGAGGTGCTGGCAATGGTCAGTCAACCCAGTTTTGACCCCAACCTGTTTGTGACCGGCATCAGCTTCAAGGCTTACGCCGAGTTACGCGACTCCATTGATCGTCCGCTGTTTAACCGGATTTTGCGCGGCCTGTACCCGCCGGGTTCGACCATCAAGCCTGCGGTGGCGATTGCCGGCCTCGACAGCGGCGTGATCACCGGTGCCTCGCGCGTCTACGACCCCGGTTATTACCAGTTGCCCAATTACGACCACAAATACCGTAACTGGAACCGCAGCGGTGATGGCTATGTGGATTTGGACACGGCGATCATGCGTTCCAATGACACCTACTTCTACGACCTGGCCCACAAGCTGGGTATAGACCGGCTGTCGACCTACATGAACCAGTTCGGCATTGGTCAGAAAGTCTCCCTCGACATGTTTGAAGAGTCGGCGGGGCTGATGCCGTCGCGCGAGTGGAAGCGCGCCACCCGACGTCAGGCCTGGTTTCCGGGTGAAACCCTGATTTTGGGGATCGGTCAGGGCTACATGCAGTCCACGCCTTTGCAACTGGCGCAAGCCACGGCGCTGATTGCCAGCAAGGGCAAGTGGATTCGCCCGCATCTGGCCAAGACCATTGAAGGCGTACCGCCCGTGGACCCGAATCCGATGCCTGATATCGTGCTGCGCGACCCCTCCAACTGGGCCAAGGTCAGCCACGGCATGCAGCAAGTGGTGCATGGCGCACGCGGTACGGCCCGGGTCGCCGGGGTTGGCGCGCAATACCTGATTGCCGGCAAAAGTGGTACGGCGCAGGTGGTGGCCATCAAGCAAGGCGAAAAGTATGACCGTTCCAAGGTTCAGGAACGCCACCGCGACCACGCTTTGTTCGTCGGTTTTGCGCCGGCCAATAACCCGCAGATTACGGTCTCGGTGATGATTGAAAACGGCGAGGCGGGCAGCCGCGTCGCCTCGCCAGTGGTGCGCAAGGTCATGGACGCCTGGTTACTGGATGCAGACGGCAAGCTCAAACCTGAGTACGCCAGCCCTTCAAAGGCGGAGGTTTCGGCCAGTGATGAGTAATTTTGATCGCATGCTCTCCAGTGAGGATGTGATGCGTCGGCGTGCCTCGCTGCTTCAGCGCTTGCACATTGATGGCCCGCTGCTGATTTTGCTGCTGACCCTGGCAGCTGGCAGTTTGTTTGTGTTGTATTCGGCCAGCGGTAAAAGCTGGGACCTGCTGAGCAAGCAGGCGACCTCGTTCGGTATCGGTCTGGTGTCGATGTTTATCATTGCCCAGCTTGAGCCCCGCTTTATGGCGCGCTGGGTGCCCATCGGGTACCTGGTCGGTGTGTTGTTGCTGGTGGTGGTAGACGTGATGGGCCACAACGCGATGGGCGCCACGCGCTGGATCAACATACCGGGGGTGATTCGCTTCCAGCCTTCGGAGTTCATGAAGATTTTGATGCCGGCGACCATCGCCTGGTATCTCTCCAAGCGCACCTTGCCCCCGCAGCTCAAGCACGTTGCTATCAGTTTGATGCTGATCGGCGTGCCGTTTGCGCTGATTGTGCGCCAGCCCGACCTTGGCACCGCGTTGCTGGTGCTGGCGGGCGGTGCGTTTGTGCTGTTTATGGGCGGTTTGCGCTGGCGCTGGATCCTCAGCGTATTGGCGGCCACCATCCCGGTGGCGGTGGCCATGTGGTTTTTCGTGATGCACGACTACCAGAAGCAGCGGGTACTGACCTTTCTCGACCCTGAAAGCGACCCGCTGGGCACCGGCTGGAACATCATTCAGTCCAAGGCGGCCATCGGTTCTGGCGGGGTGTTTGGCAAAGGCTGGCTGTTGGGCACCCAGTCGCATCTGGACTTTCTGCCCGAAAGCCACACCGACTTCATCATCGCGGTGATGGGCGAAGAATTCGGCCTGGTAGGGATTTGCGCATTGCTGCTGATCTACCTGTTGTTGATTGGTCGCGGCCTGGTGATTACGGCCCAGGCCCAGACGCTGTTCGGCAAATTGCTGGCCGGCAGCCTGACCATGACGTTTTTTGTTTATGTTTTCGTCAACATCGGTATGGTCAGTGGCCTGTTGCCGGTGGTGGGCGTGCCATTGCCGTTTATTAGCTACGGCGGAACTTCGCTCGTCACGCTGCTGTCAGCGTTTGGGGTTTTGATGTCGATCCACACGCATCGCAAGTGGATCGCGCAAGTTTGATTAAGGTGAATTATTCAATGCAAGTAATGCGTGGCTGGGCCGCTCGATACGCGTCATGGGTAGGCCTGTTGGGTCTGTTCGGGGCGGCGCAAGGCGCGGTGGCTGGCGACTATGACGGCTCACCCCAAGTGGCTGAGTTTGTCGGTGAAATGACCCGCGACTACGGGTTTGCCGGCGAACAGCTGATGGACGTGTTTCGCCAGGCTCAGCGCAAGCAGAGCATTCTCGACGCTATTTCGCGTCCTGCCGAGCGCGTCAAGCAGTGGAAAGAATACCGCCCCATCTTTATTTCTGATGCCCGTGTTGCCCGTGGTGTCGATTTTTGGCGCGAGCACGAAGCCGTACTGGCCCGTGCCGAGCAGGAATACGGTGTTCCGGCACAAGTAATTGTGTCGATCATCGGCGTTGAAACCTTCTACGGTCGCAACACCGGCAATTATCGGGTGATCGACGCGTTGTCGACCCTGGGCTTTGATTACCCGCCACGCGCCGAGTTCTTCCGCAAGGAGCTGCGTGAGTTCCTGTTGTTGGCCCGTGAAGAGCAGGTCGACCCGTTGACCCTTAAAGGCTCGTACGCAGGTGCAATGGGCTTGCCGCAATTTATGCCGAGCAGCTTTCGCGCTTACGCCGTGGACTTTGACGGCGACGGCCACATCAATATCTGGAGCAACCCGGACGACGCGATTGGCAGCGCTGCCAGCTACTTCAAGCGTCATGGCTGGGTGGCCGGTGAGCCGGTGGTGATTCGCGCCGATGTACAGGGCGAGCGGGTCGACGAAGGCTTGACCCAAGGCATCGAGCCGGTGAAAACCGTCGGGGAGTTGCGAGCGCTGGGGTGGTCGAGTCATGATGCGCTGCATGACGACATGCCGGTCACCGCGTTCCGTCTCGAAGGCGAAAACGGCCCTGAATACTGGATGGGCCTGAAGAATTTTTACGCGATCACGCGCTACAACCGTAGCGTGATGTACGCCATGGCAGTGCACCAACTGTCCGACCTGCTGGTTCAAGCACGGGGCAATAAGTAATGCCGTTTCTAGCGATCCGCACACCTCTTAAAGTCGCTGCCTGCGCCGCCCTTGCGTTGCTGGTGGTGAGCTGCTCCAGCAGCCGCACCGCCGCGCCACAAAAGTCGACCGCCGTTGTTCGCGCCACGCCGGGGCTGGACATCAACCGCGCGCACAAAGACGGCGCGCCGTGGTGGGACGTGGACGTCTCGCGCATCCCCGATGCCACCCCGACCCTGCACACCGGGCCCTACAAAGCCAACCCGTACACCGTGCTGGGTAAAACCTACTTCCCGATTCAAGAGTCCAAGACTTACGTCGCATCGGGTACTGCCTCTTGGTACGGCACCAAGTTTCATGGTCAAAACACCGCCAATGGCGAGGTGTATGACCTGTACGGCATGAGCGCCGCGCACAAAACCCTGCCACTGCCCAGCTACGTCAAAGTGACCAACCTGGACAACGGTAAAGCTGTAGTGCTGCGGGTCAACGACCGTGGCCCGTTCTACTCGGACCGCATCATTGACTTGTCTTATGCGGCGGCCAAAAAACTCGGCTATGCCGAAACCGGCACGGCGCGGGTCAAGGTTGAAGGCATTGACCCGCAAGCGTGGTGGGCGCAGCGCGGTCGCCCGGCGCCGTTGATGCTCAATGAGCCAAAAATGGCTCAGAATGCCCCCGGCCCTACGGTGTCGACCGGCAAGGTTGAACAATGGACGCCACCTGCGCAGCAGCACGCCAGTGATGTCGTACCGGTGCCAGGCATGGCCAGTGGCCACGGCACGTACTTGCAGGTCGGCGCATTTGCCAACCCTGACGCGGCAGAGTTGCTTCGCTCCAAGCTCAGTGGCATGGTCAGCGCTCCGGTGTTCATCAGTTCAATTGTGCGCAATCAACAAACCTTGCACCGTGTACGACTGGGGCCAATCGCCTCGGCCGGTGAAGTACAACAAGCGCAAAACAGCGTGCGTCTGGCCAACCTGGGCCAGCCAAGCGTTGTGACATCGGATCAGTAACACTGATTAACGCGTTGGGCCTTGAACCTTCGAGGCTCAAACGCAGTTGTGGCGGCGAAGAATAAAAGCCCTGCGAGGGCCACGCTGCAACTGAATACGCGACAGCCCGTCAAACGGCTGTCACAACAGTTTTGCCCGCGAGGGTAAGTTTCCATTAACAATTTCGAGAGACGGATGAACATCACCACCTTTGCCAAACGCCTGTGCCTGCTTGTCCCGCTGATCATTACGCCTGCTGCCTTTGCAGCCGAAATGATGCCGTCGCCGCCGCAGCTTGCCGCCAAGTCCTACGTGCTCATGGATGCCAGCAGCGGTAACGTGCTGGTTGAGAACAATGGCGATCAACGCCTGCCGCCTGCCAGCCTGACCAAGCTGATGACCGCGTACATTGCGACCCTGGAAATCCGTCGTGGCCAGATCGGTGAAAACGATCCGGTAACCGTCAGCGAAAATGCCTGGCGTACCGGTGGTTCGCGGATGTTCATCAAAGTCGGTTCCCAGGTATCGGTCAGCGACTTGCTGCACGGGATCATCATTCAGTCGGGTAACGACGCCAGCGTTGCGCTGTCCGAGCACATCGCCGGCAGTGAAGACGCGTTCGCCGACCTGATGAACAAAACCGCGGGCGAGTTGGGCATGACCAACAGCCACTTCATGAACCCGACCGGCCTGCCAAACCCCGATCACTACTCGTCGGCGCACGACATGTCGCTGCTGGCTCGCGCGATCATCCACGAAGACCCGACTCACTATGCGATCTACTCGCAGAAGGAGTTCTTCTGGAACGGCATCAAGCAGCCTAACCGCAACCTGCTGCTGTGGCGCGACAAAACCGTTGATGGCCTGAAAACCGGTCATACCGATGAAGCGGGCTACTGCATGGTGTCGTCGGCTGTGCGTGATGGCATGCGTTTGATCGCGGTGGTGTTCGGCACCAACAGCGAGGCGGCCCGTGCTGCCGAGACGCAAAAGCTGCTGACCTACGGTTTCCGTTTCTTCGAAACCCAGACCTTCTACCAGAAGGGCACTGAGCTGGCACAAGCACCGGTCTGGAAAGGCACCACCAACCAGGTCAAAGCCGGTCTGGCCGATGACCTGACCCTGACCCTGCCTAAAGGCCAGTTGAAAAAGCTCGCGGCCAGCATGACCATGAACCCGCAACTGATGGCGCCGATCGCCAAAGGTGACGTGATCGGCAAGGTTGAAGTCAAACTCGACGATAAAGTTGTTCACAGTGCCGACTTGATCGCACTTGAACCCGTTGAGGAAGGTGGAATTTTCCGACGCGTGTGGGATAGCATCCGTCTATTCTTCTACGGGTTGTTCAACTGATTGCACCCACCTGTGTGACCCCGTGCCTACCCGGCACGGGGTCATGTCTGTAGTTCCGGGCTTACGAGGCCAATACGCCATGAGCGATACCGAAGTAAAGGCGCCAAAGATCGAATTCCCTAACGTGGATTACCCGGTTAAGGTGATCAGCGACACGGGTGTGGGCAACAAAGACAAGATCATCGACATCGTGAAGAAACACGCGACGGTCAATGATGAGCGTGTCGACGAACGTCAAAGCACCAATGGCAAGTACACAACGATCCAGTTGCACATCGTGGCAACCGATCAGGATCAGCTCTACAACATCAACAGCGAACTGCGGGCCACCGGCTTCGTGCACATGGTGTTGTGATGTCGCAGGTCTTGGGTATTCGCGAGCTGGGTCAGCTTGATTACGAGCGCACCTGGCTGGCGATGCAGCGCTTTACCGAAGCACGCAAGCAACAACCGGACACGCAAGATGAAGTCTGGCTGGTGCAGCATCCGCCGGTGTTTACCCAAGGTCAGGCAGGCAAGCCCGAGCACCTGCTGTTGCCGGGTGATATCCCGGTGGTCAAATCGGACCGCGGCGGGCAGGTGACGTACCACGGGCCCGGTCAGATGGTCGCTTATCTGTTGCTGGACGTCCGCCGGTTAGGGTTTGGTGTACGTGAGCTGGTCAGCCGGATGGAGCGCTGCCTGATCGAGCTGCTCGCCAGCTATGGCGTGAACGCTCAGGCCAAAGTGGATGCGCCGGGTGTCTATGTCGACGGCGCCAAAATCGCCTCACTGGGCCTGCGGATTCGCAATGGCTGCTCTTTCCACGGTCTGGCCCTGAATGTAGACATGGACCTGGAACCGTTTCGACGGATTAACCCCTGTGGTTATGCGGGGCTGGCGATGACCCAGTTGCGTGACCATGCAGGCCCGATTGAATTTGCCGAGGTGAGTGCCCGACTGCGTGCGCAACTCGTCAAACACCTCGACTATGCTGAGCAGACGACCCTCACGGGCGGAATCGATTGATATGACTACTGCGCAAGACGCTGTTCAAACCCTGATCCCTACGCTGGACATCTCCGAACGTGCAGCCCGCGCCAGCGAGGCCCGTTCCAAGGTTGAGACCGGCGTCAAATTGCGCGGTGCCGAGAAGGTTGCGCGTATCCCGGTCAAGATCATTCCGACCACCGAGTTGCCGAAGAAGCCTGACTGGATTCGGGTGCGCATCCCGGTATCGCCGGAAGTCGACCGCATCAAAGCGTTGCTGCGCAAGCACAAGCTGCACAGCGTGTGTGAAGAAGCCTCCTGCCCGAACCTGGGCGAATGCTTCTCCGGCGGTACGGCGACGTTCATGATCATGGGCGACATCTGCACCCGTCGCTGCCCGTTCTGCGACGTGGGCCACGGACGACCGAAGCCACTGGACGTCAATGAGCCAGAAAGCCTGGCGGTCGCCATTGCTGACTTGCGTTTGAAGTACGTGGTGATCACCTCGGTCGACCGTGATGACCTGCGTGACGGTGGTGCGCAGCACTTTGCCGATTGCATCCGTGAAATCCGCAAATTGTCGCCGAACGTGCTGCTCGAAACGCTGGTGCCCGACTACCGTGGGCGCATGGACGTCGCGTTGGAAATCACCGCTGCCGAGCCGCCTGACGTGTTCAACCACAACCTCGAAACCGTGCCGCGCCTCTACAAGGCTGCGCGTCCGGGTTCCGACTACCAGTGGTCGTTGACCTTGCTGCAACGCTTCAAGCAAATGATGCCGCACATCCCGACCAAATCCGGCTTGATGCTGGGCCTGGGTGAAACGGACGAAGAAGTCATTGAAGTGATGAAGCGCATGCGTGAGCACGACATCGACATGCTGACGTTGGGCCAATACCTGCAACCGTCGCGCAGCCACTTGCCGGTGCAGCGTTTTGTTCACCCGGACGTCTTCGCCTGGTTCGCCGAGGAAGGCTACAAAATGGGCTTCAAAAACGTCGCCTCGGGCCCCTTGGTGCGTTCTTCGTACCATGCCGATGAGCAGGCCAAGCTGGTCAAAACCATGTTGATTGGTGAGTGAACGCATGAATAGCCGGCTTACCGCGCAGGTGTCCTACAAGGCCCACCGCGCGGTGCCCGCGCTACCCGCTGGCGGGGTGATCGGCCTGATCGCCCCGGCAGGCCCCGCCGAACTTGACCTGAGCCTTGCTACCCAATGGATACAAGCGCGCGGCTATCAACTGCGTGTGTTTCCTGGCGTGTGGGAAAAGGACGGTTATCTGGCAGGCGCTGATGCAACTCGCTTGCGCGATCTGCACGACGCGTTTACGGATGACAGCATTGACGCCATTTTGTGCATGCGCGGCGGCTATGGCAGCCCTCGCTTGCTCGACGGTATCGATTTTGAGCGACTTAAACGTCATCCCAAACCGTTCATCGGTTATAGCGACATCACCGCGCTGCACTTGGCGATCACCCGTTATGCAGGCTTTGTGACCTTTCACGGGCCGATGCTTAATGCTGACTTGCTGGGTGACAAACAGGCGCCCACCGAATCTTCTTTGCTGGACATGCTCAGCGGCCGTCAAGGATCACAGTTGGCCCACCCGGCTGCCTTTCCCTTGACCACCGTGGCGCCGGGCGTTGCTTGTGGTCGTTTACTGGGCGGCAATCTGGCGATGATCTGCGCCATGATGGGCACCGCGTTCGAACTGGATGCAGACGACATCATTCTGTTTATCGAAGACGTCAACGAGCCGCTGTACCGGATCGACCGCTTCTTGACGCAATTGCGCCTGGCGGGCAAGTTTGCCGGGTTGCGCGGGGTCTTGGTGGGGGATGTGGCGGGTGTTGAACACGAGGCGTTGATCCGACTGGTGGGGCAGACGTTTGAGCCTTTGGGCATTCCCGTGCTGGCAGGTTGGCGGAGTGGGCATTGCGACCCGAACCTTACGTTGCCGATGGGCGCTTTGGTGAGTCTGGATGCTGATCGCCAGCAGTTGGTGCTAGAGCAGTGCGTGGTTACGATCAACAACCATAAGGCTTGAAGCTCCTCACCCCAACCTCTCCAGGGAAACGGTTGGGGTGAGGGCGATGCCTACGGGTTACGCAAGCTTTCGAGCAGCTTATGGGATGGATAGCCATCTGCGGGCCAGCCCAAGGCTTGCTGCGCGCTACGGATCGCCTTACGGGTATTCGCCCCGATAATCCCGTCCGCTTTGCCCGCATCGTAATGGCGGTTGCTGAGCAGGGTTTGCAGTTCGACACGCTCTGAGCGGCTTAGTGGTCGCTCATCCTTGGGCCACTCCCCTTTGATCGTCCCTTGGCCTGCGAAGCGTTCAGACAACAAACCCACGGCCAGTGCATAGGACGATGAGTTGTTGTACCGAAGGATGGCGCGGAAGTTATCCAGCACCAAAAATGCCGGGCCACGGTAGCCGGCCGGTAGCAACAAGGTGGCGCTCAATTGATCAGCTCCCGCCGCGTTGGCTGGCACAATGACACCGATCTTTTGCCACTCGCCAACAGATTTGCGTACCGCGCCGTCAGCCAGTGCATAGTCGAAGCCGACTGGCAGGTTCACTTCAAAGCCCCACGGCTGACCTTGCTTCCAGCCGGAGCTTTGCAGGTAGTGAGCAGTCGAGGCCAGGGCGTCGGCCGAGCTGTTCCAGATATCGCGGCGACCATCGCCATCGAAATCGACCGCATGGGTTTCATAGGTGGTGGGGATGAACTGGGTTTGCCCCATCGCTCCCGCCCACGAACCGAGCATTTTCTCGGGCGAAATGTCGCCCTCCTGAATGATTTTCAGCGCGGCGATCAGTTGGCTCTGGGCAAACTCCGGGCGGCGACCTTCATAGGCGAGGGTGGCCAGTGAACGAATCACCGACTTGTTGCCCTGAAACGTACCGAAGTTACTTTCCATGCCCCACACCGACACCAGTGCCTGGCGGTCAACGCCATAGCGCTGTTCGATGCGGCCCAGCAATTGGGCATTCTGCTCCAGCAGGCGTTGACCGTTACGCACGCGCAAAGGGGAGAGGGCACCGTCAAGGTACTCCCACACCGGGCGGCTGAATTCAGGTTGGCTGCGGTCGGCCTTGATCACGCCCATGTCCGGGGTGATGTCTTTGAATGCGTTATCAAACACCAGCGGGCTGATCCCGGCTTTAAGGGCTTGAACGCGGAAATTGGCTTGCCACTCGCTGAAGCTTTGAGCGGGCTGGATGTCGAGGGTGTCTGCAACAGGCGCCGAGATCACCGCAGGTGCGGCAGGCGTCACAGGCAGGGGTTGAGCATCGGCTGCGGTGGGTTTCTCTGCGCAGGCGACTAAAAGGATGACGCTAGAAGCAGCGATCAGTTGGCGCATCGGCCAACGGCGTGTATGACTTGAGGGCATGCGCAGGTCCAGGTAATGCGAATCAGATGCAGACCTTAACATTCCCGTCGTCAGGCAGCCAGAAGGTAAAAAGCCTCCCGGTCTCTCGACTGGAAGGCTTCGCGGCGGTAGCTGCCTTTGCCTTTGGCGGGGCGTTCCTGGCGGCTGCGGAACAAGGGTTGGGCGACAATGGATTTGGCCTCGTTGGGGCGCTTGCTCATGGCGTTGACTCTCGCTGGATTAAACACGGGCAAATCATCGGCCAGTTTTTCAGCGTTGTCCAGAGGGCATGCTGCGCCCCAAAATTCCTGCGGGGCGAGGTGTTTACTCCGCAGGCAGATTCAGACGTTGCCCACACATCAGCAGCGTTAATCGACTCAAGCTGCTCCACGCAGAACCCGCCGCCTGGCCTTTTA
Organism: Pseudomonas sp. TAA207; assembly: GCF_001529285.1. Taxonomy (NCBI): domain Bacteria; kingdom Pseudomonadati; phylum Pseudomonadota; class Gammaproteobacteria; order Pseudomonadales; family Pseudomonadaceae; genus Pseudomonas; species Pseudomonas sp. TAA207. The sequence goes on from NZ_LLWJ01000067.1 coordinate 151,393, forward strand.
TTTGTGCATCAATACGTTGCGCGTCCATCAACAGGTGCGCCCAGCGTTGTGCGGAATAACGTTGCAAGGCTTTGCTCATCAGGGGTTTGCGTTTATCCCACACCGGTGGCCGGGCCTGGCTGAAGGCTTTGTCCAGTGGGGTGCCCTGGCTGTATTGCAATGCAATGTTGGCCAGCACCCGCAGTTCGCGCGCCAGTGCCCACAAGATCACAGGTGGCTCGACACCTTCGCCGCGCAAGCCTTCGAGCATGCGCAGCGCATGGGTGGCCTCGCCATTGAGTACCGCGTCGACCAGCCCGAACACATCAAAACGCGCGCTGTCCGCTACGGCCGCTTGCACGGTCTCGACGGTGATCTGGCCTTCTTCAGCCATCAGTTTGAGCTTTTCGATTTCTTGGGCGGCGGCGAGTAAGTTGCCTTCGACCCGAGCCGCGATCAGTTCGACAGCGTCATGCGTTGCTGAAAGACCGGCCTGAGACAAACGCTGACGAATCCATTGCGGCAATTGATTGGCGTCGACCGGCCAGATTTGCACGAACTGAGTGCGCGCACCTTCAACCAGTGCCTTGCCCCACTTGGTTTTCTGCGCGCTGCCATCGAGTTTGGGCAAGCTGATCAACAGCAGTGTGTCTTCGGCGGGGCGGGCGCAATACTCGATCAGTGCAGCAGCCCCTTTATCGCCCGGTTTGCCGGAAGGCAAGCGCAGTTCCAGCAGTCGCTTTTCAGCAAACAGTGACATGCTGGCGCCTGCTTGCAGCAGTGAACCCCAGTCAAAACTGGCGTCAGCGCTGAATACCTGGCGTTCGTCGTAACCTTGTTGGCGGGCGGTACTGCGAATGGCGTCTGCGGCTTCCTGGCACAGCAACGGGTCATCGCCGCTGATGATATAGACCGGCGACAGGTTGCCTTGCAGGTGTTTGGCGAGTTGAGCGGGGGTGAGTTTCATAGGACTTGATAGATGACGGGGCGCCTGAGCGCCCCGTATGCCTTACTGATTGGGTACTTCGAGTGGCGACTGTTGCGGGGTCGCCTCTTGCGCTTTGCGCGCAGCTTCGAGAGCGTCGGCTTCAGCCTTTGCCTTCTCGTCAGCCACTTGTTGCAATTTGGCCAACTGCTCAGGCGTGAGCTGCTCCAGGCGTAGCACCATCTGTTGCACCAGCTCGCGACGCATTTCGCCGCGAATCATGGTGGCTTCCTGGCCAGAACCAGTGATGTTGCTGCTGTCCTGCAAGTAGACCTTGTGCACTTCAATCTTGTTATCGAGCAACGGCAGATTGTGTTCGCCGCGGATCTCGTAGTTCAGTACGTTGGTCAATTCGTACTCTACCGTGCCGCCATTGCCCGCATAGCTGGCTGCGCGCTGGGTTTCTTGCTCGTTGGTCAGGATCAAGTGATACGGCGCGCCGGCAGAGATTTTAACGCCGCTGTTTTCCAGTACCTGACGCAGTTGGCGCACGGTATCGCCATAGGCATTACGCGCGGTCACATCGAGTTCAGTAATGGACAACTGATTGGTGCCGGTGCCACGCAGCTGGAAGCCGCAGGCGCTCAGCAGTACCGCGAGGCCCATCACCAGCAAATTGCGTTTGATCATGTGTTGCTCCCCTTGAAACCAGATAGGCCGACTGAGCGGCCCGGAAGGTTTTATTGGGCGCCCGCACGTAGGGCGGGGCGCCTGTTCCAATTTAGCTGGCGACGATGTTGACCAGTTTGCCCGGCACAACGATGACCTTGCGGATCGTCAGGCCTTCGGTGAAGCGCAACACGTTTTCGTTGATACGGGCAGCCGCTTCAATGTCTTCGCGGCTGGCAGCGGCGGGCATGTCAATTTGCCCGCGCAGCTTGCCGTTGACCTGAATCACCAGTTGCAGCGTGTCTTGCACCAACGCGCTTTCGTCCAGTGTTGGCCACGGCGCGTCGATGATGGCGTCGATGTGACCCAGCTGATTCCACAGCTCATGGCTGATGTGCGGGGTGATCGGTGCCAACAGCAGCGCCACGGTTTCCAGGCCCTCTTGCAGCAGGGCGCGGTCTTGTTCGGTGGTTTGCGGCGCTTTTTCCAGCACGTTCATCACGGTCATCACTTGCGCGACGGCGGTGTTGAATTTGTGATGCTGGCCGACGTCCTGGCTCGCTTGTTTGATGGCCTGGTGAATGGCGCGGCGAATGACTTTTTGCTCGTCGTTCAGGGTGCCGATGTCCAGCGGGCCAGGCAGTCCCTGGCCAACGTGGGCATGGGCCAGGCGCCATACACGCTTGAGGAAGCGGTGCGAACCTTCAACACCTGCGTCCGACCATTCGAGGCTGGCATCGGGTGGCGAAGCAAACATCATGAACAGGCGGCAGGTATCGGCGCCGTATTGTTCGATCATCGATTGCGGGTCAACGCCGTTGTTCAGCGACTTGGACATTTTTTGCGTGCCGCCGATTTCAACCGGCAGACCGTCCGACTTCAGCGTAGCGCCGATGATCTTGGCCTTCGCGTCACGCACCACTTCTACGTCGTCCGGGTTGAAGTAGTCCTTGCCACCGTTGTCCAGCGTACGGAAATAGGTGTCGGCAATCACCATGCCTTGGGTCAGCAGGTTCTTGAACGGTTCGTTGGAGCCGACCAGACCCTCGTCGCGCATCAATTTGTGGAAGAAGCGCGCGTACAGCAGGTGCAAGATCGCGTGTTCGATGCCGCCGATGTACTGATCGACAGGCAGCCAGTGGTCAGCCGCAGCCTTTTCGACCAGGCCACCTTCATAGTGCGGCGAGGCGTAGCGGGCGTAGTACCACGACGACTCGACGAAGGTGTCCATCGTGTCGGTTTCACGCTTGGCCGGTGCGCCGCATTTCGGGCAACTGCACTCATAGAACTCAGGCATGCGCGCCAATGGCGAACCGGCGCCATCGGGTACGACGTCTTCTGGCAACACAACAGGCAGTTGGTCTTCAGGGACTGGCACATCGCCGCAGGTGTCGCAATGCACGATAGGAATCGGGCAGCCCCAGTAGCGTTGACGGCTCACGCCCCAGTCGCGCAGACGGAATTGAGTGCGCGATTGACCCAGGCCTTTGGCTGTCAAGGCGGCTTCCATCGCAGCAAAGGCGGCGTCGAAGTCCAGGCCATCGAACTCGCCGGAATTGATCAGCGGGCCGTGTTCGTTGTACGCGTCCTGCCACGGTGAAGGCGAGGCATCGCCCGCGCTGGTGCGTACGACCGATTTGATCGGCAGGTTGTATTGGGTGGCGAATTCGAAATCGCGTTCATCGTGTGCCGGCACGGCCATCACTGCGCCATCGCCGTAGTGCATCAACACATAGTTGGCGACCCACACCGGGAGCTTTTCACCGGTCAGTGGGTGCTCGACGAACAGCGAAGTAGGCAGGCCCTTTTTCTCTTGGGTGGCCATGTCGGCTTCAGCGACACTGCCGCCTTTGCATTCGGCGATGAAGGCCTGCAGCTCAGGATTGCCTTGCGCGGCCTGGGTGGCCAGCGGGTGTTCAACGGCAACGGCCACATAGGTGGCGCCCATCAGGGTGTCAGGACGGGTAGTGAAGACTTTGAGCGTGCCCGCTTCGCCGATGGAATCGACGTTATACGGGAACTGCACTTCCATGCCGCGGGACTTGCCAATCCAGTTGCGCTGCATGGTTTTGACCTGCTCGGGCCAGCCCGGCATGTCGTCCAGGCCCTCAAGCAGTTCATCGGCGTAAGCGGTGATCTTGAAGTAGTACATCGGGATTTCGCGCTTTTCGATCACCGCGCCCGAACGCCAGCCGCGGCCGTCGATCACTTGCTCGTTGGCCAGAACGGTCTGGTCGACCGGGTCCCAGTTCACGGTGCCGTTTTTGCGGTAGATCACCCCTTTTTCGAACAGGCGGGTAAACAGCCATTGTTCCCAGCGGTAGTAATCAGGCTTGCAGGTGGTGATTTCGCGCGACCAGTCGACGGCCAAACCCAGGCTGCAGAGCTGGGTTTTCATGTAGGCGATGTTGTCGTAGGTCCATTTGGCCGGTGCGACTTTGTTTTTCATCGCGGCGTTTTCGGCCGGCATGCCGAACGCGTCCCAACCCATTGGTTGCAACACGTTTTTACCGAGCATGCGCTGGTAACGGGAGATCACGTCGCCAATGGTGTAGTTGCGCACGTGCCCCATGTGTAGCTTGCCGCTTGGGTACGGGAACATCGATAGGCAGTAGAACGTTTCCTTGCCTAGATCTTCGCTGACTTCGAAGGACTTTTGGTTGTCCCAGAATGATTGGGCGGCGGCTTCTATTTCACGGGGCTGATATTGTTCGTGCATGGCTACTTGTACTAATAAAGGGTGGCCTAATCCTCTTCAACCTATGGCCGGCTATTGTGTTGCCCGGTCATGTTGGAGTAGGGGTTACAGGAAGTTCCGTAGCATACATGACCCCACTCTATCGAGGGAAACCCTGATTGCCTCTGCCTTCCGTTGGTCGCTGCAATGCACCGGCTTTGCGAGCGCAGCTAAGCTTGATCTCGGGGGTGATCTATTTCCTTCGATGAGGTGAACGGATGGCAGAAACGCAACGCACAGCAGTAACGTCACAGGTGTATGAGCGGCTGATTAATCGTTTGAGCGTGGCCCTTGATTCAGCAAAAACGGCAGTGCAGTTACGTGATGAGCGGCCTGCCGAACTGGAATTGCGAGGCTTGAGTCGTGCCGAGCTGGAGTTGATCAACGCATACTTGAACCGGAGCGAGCGCGAGGCCGATGGCCGTTCGCAAGGCAGCAGTAATGTGCAGCATGCACCCCCGACAGCCAAGGTCATCTGGCTCAAGGACAGGGTTAAGGGAGCAAAGGGGTAGCACGGCCATTCACGCTGTGCTCGTGAGTCATCGTTTGATGCAGTACGTGTCCCAGGGTTGATGAAGCAGGCCTTTTTATTCAGTCACTCACGTTGCCTGTTGTTGCATCGGTTCAACCCCCTTAGGCTTCGGGCATCTTTGGAGATGCTCGATGCCTATTCGATATTTCGTTAAACAACTTCTTTTACCGCCCGGCATTCTGCTGCTGATTTTGGTGCTTGCCTGGTGGCTGCGTCGTTCGCGTCCACGCTTGGCAGGCGCTCTGTTTGCCGTGGGTGTGGCTGGCTTTTGGTTGATGAGCTTGCCGGTGGTGGTGGAGTGGAGTGCGCGTGCACTGGAACGCGAACCGGCGTTGGCCCAAAGCGAATGGTCGACTTTGGCGCAGCGCGCCGACGCGATCGTGGTATTGGGGTCGGGCCGTGAGCGTGGCGATCCGGCGTGGGGCAGTGACCAGCCAACGGGCACCGGATTAGAGCGCCAGCGTTATGCGGCGCGGTTGGCTAAAGCATCGGGTTTGCCGCTGCTGACCACCGGCGGTTTGCACTACGGTACGCCGCCCAGTGAGGCTCAGTTAATGGCTGACTCGCTGCGCGATGACTTTGGCGTGCAGGTGCGCTGGAAAGAAGAACAAAGCCGTACCACTTGGGAAAACGCTCAAATGAGCGCCGATATTTTGTTGCCGCAAGGCATCAAGCGCGTGGTCGTAGTGACGCAGGCCTGGCACATGCCGCGTTCGGTCTGGAGCTTTGAACAAGCCGGTTTCGACGTGGTGCCCGCGCCCGTCGGGTTTCTGGGACGAGACAACGCCCGGCCTTTGGGCGGCTGGATGCCAGAGTTCAAGTCGATCTGGCAGTCGGGTCAATTGCTGAACGAAGCCGCAGGGCAAGTGGCGTATCCGCTGTTTTACCGCTGATACGCACCCGCCATTACAGAGATGACCTTGCCAGGCGCTGCCCAGGGATGAGGTTGTGCTCAAGTCCCAAGCACCGGTAAATCCGCTCAACGCGAGGTAGTCGCTGTCAAGGTACGAGGCTGCGAGCAGGGGCGCAGCAGCCGTCGATTCAACCGCTGCGATATGCCGGGGTTGCGGGCTGAATGCCTTGGCGACGGCTACGCCGCCCGCCGCAACCGCGCAGTGTGCTTTCAAGCTTGATCGGTCTTAGCGTCTCGACCGGGCGCTTGCTACACCGTTTTGGCAATCCGGCTGGTGATCAACGCCCAGCCAATCAGCAGGCCACACACAATGACCAACGGCCACGAGCGCCATTGCAGGTAAGGCGTGAGGTTGTGCATCGGCACCACTTCGCCGTACAAAATCCCGCGCTCGAATTGCGGGATCTGCGCGGTGATTTGGCCATACGGGTTAATCAACCCGGTGACGCCATTGTTAGTCGCGCGAATCATCCAGCGGCCCGCCTCCAGTGCGCGCATCTGCGCCATCTGCAAGTGTTGCAACGGGCCAATCGAGGTGCCGAACCAGGTGTCGTTGCTGATGGTCAGCAAAATGTCGCTCTTGGCCGCCAGGCTGGCTGCGAAATCCGGGTACACCACTTCGTAGCAAATAAACGGCGCGATCTGATAACCCTTGGCTTGCAGCAGCGCCTGCTCGGCCGGGCCGCGTGCGAAGTCAGACATCGGCAGGTCGAAGAAGGCGATCAGTCCACGCAACACATCTTGCAACGGCACGTACTCGCCAAACGGCACCAGTTTTTGTTTCAGGTAGGTGCCGTCCGCTTCGCCCACGGCCGTGATGCCGTTGAAAAAACGCGGCTCATGGCGTACTTCCTGGCGAATCGGTACACCGGTAATCAAGGCCGAATGCCGCTCGGCGGCGAAGCGACCCATCATGCTCAGGTAGCCTTCTGCGTTTTCCTTGAGCACGGGAATCGCTGTCTCGGGCCAAATAATCAGGTCTGCGCGTTTGGAACTAAAGGTCATGTCACGGTACAAGGCCAACTGCGCATTCAGTTGTTCAGGGTCCCACTTCATGCTTTGTTCGATATTGCCCTGAATCGCCGCCACGCTCAGCGGGTCGCCCGAAGGGCTGGTCCACGCGTGATGTTTGAGAGCGAGGCCGATGCACCACGGGCCGATCAGCAGTACGCAGCCTGCGCCGATAAACGCCGTGCGTTTGGCCTTGATCAGGCGCGGCAGGTTGCACAGCAGGGCTGCGGTCAGTGCCAGGGTGAAGGAAATCAGCCACATGCCACCCAGCGGTGCAAGCCCGGCCAATGGGCCGTCGAGCTGGCTGTAACCCGAATACAGCCACGGGAAACCGGTGAGGAACCAGCCGCGAAAGGCCTCTTGCGCAACCCACAGCGCAGCGAACGCCAGTGCGTCTGCCAGCGGGGCTTCATTGCGACGAATCCAGCGTGCCCACAACCAGGCGGGTAGGGCGAAAAACCACGCAATGGCCGCCGTGAACGCCAGCATTAACAACCCGGCCAGCAACACCGACGCGCCACCGAAGTTGTGGATGCTGTAGTAAATCCAGCTGGTGCCCGCGCCAAACAGGCCAAAGCCGAAACACCAGCCACGGCCCAGCGCCTGTTTGGGCGACAGGTCACGCAGGCCGAGGTAGAACATGGCCAGGGCAACCAGCGCCAGCGGCCAGATGTCGAAAGGTGCCAACGCCAAGGTTGTCAGTGCGCCGGCCACCACGGCCAGCAAGTTACCGGGCCAGCCGGGGGAGGTTATCCAGCGCATTTCAATCCTTGGTGTGGGAGGTTTAGCGGGCGATAGGCGTCAGGCGAATCAAGTGAATTCGGCGGCTGTCAGCATTCAGGATGCGGAAGCGGTAGGGGCCGATTTCAGTGATTTCATTGCGTTTTGGCAAGTGCCCGAACGCACTCATGACCAAGCCGCCGACGGTGTCGAATTCATCGTCGGAGAAGTCACTGTCGAAGAACTCGTTGAAGTTTTCGATAGGGGTCAGGGCTTTGATCAGGAAGTCGCCGCTGGGCAGCGGCTTGATGTAGCTGTCTTCTTCGACATCGTGTTCGTCTTCGATATCGCCGACGATCTGTTCGAGAACGTCTTCAATCGTTACCAAACCCGCCACGCCGCCGTATTCGTCGATCACGATGGCCATGTGGTTGTGGTTGGCGCGGAACTCACGCAGCAACACGTTCAGGCGCTTGGACTCGGGGACAAACGTCGCCGGACGCAGCAAATCCTTGATGTTGTACTTGTCGCCGTTCTCTTGAAGGATCAGCGGCAGCAGGTCTTTGGCCAGCAGTACGCCGAGTACCTCGTCGTGGCTGTCGCCGATCACCGGGTAGCGCGAGTGGGCTGCGTCGATGATCGCCGGGAGAAATTCGCGGGGTGTCTGGGTCGCCTTGATGCTGATCATCTGCGAACGCGGCACCATGATGTCGCGTACTTGCAGGTCAGCCACTTGAATGGCGCCTTCGACGATGGCCAGCGCTTCGCTGTCCAACAATTTGTTTTGATGTGCTTCGCGCAGCAGCTCAAGCAGCTCCTGGCGGTTTTTCGGCTCATGGGCAAAGGCCTGGGTCAGCTTACCCAACCATGACTTTTGCCCGTTGCTCGATCGGTCTTCGCTCATAGCGATTTACTCGTATCCCTTGGTAATTTCAGTGGTGTTGATCAGTTTTCGTCGTCTGCGTACGGGTCCGGATGGCCCAGTTCAGCAAGCAACGTTCGTTCCAGTGCTTCCATCTCTTCGGCTTCTTCGTCTTCTATATGGTCGTAACCCAGAAGATGCAAGCAGCCGTGAATCACCAGATGCGCCCAGTGGGCTTCAAGTGCCTTGCCTTGCTCGGCGGCTTCGCGTTCAACCACGGCGATACAAATCACCAGGTCGCCCAGTAGCGGGATATCGAGGAACTCATCGGGCACGTCGGCCGGAAAGGACAGCACGTTGGTCGCGTAGTCTTTCTGGCGCCACGTGTGATTCAGTTCGCGGGCTTCAGGCTCGTCGACCAGGCGGATGGTCATTTCCGAATCGGCGCTGCGCTGGCGCAACGCCAGTTCGCACCATTGGCGGAACTGGGCTTCGGAAGGCGCGCCGGCTTCGCTCGCCAGTTGCAGGTCAAGCTCAAGCATCGTGGCGGTAATCCTTGGCGGCAGGCAGGGCGGCCAACTTGTCGGCAGCGTCCTGCTCATAGCGGCCATAGGCCTCTACGATGCGTTGCACCAGAGGGTGGCGCACGACGTCTTTGGACTGGAAGTGCGTAAAGCTGATACCCGGCACATCCTTGAGCACTTCGATGACATGGTTAAGCCCTGACTTGGTGCCTTTGGGCAGGTCGATCTGGGTGATGTCACCGGTGATCACGGCGGTGGAGCCGAAACCGATACGGGTCAGAAACATCTTCATTTGCTCGACGGTGGTGTTCTGGCTTTCGTCGAGAATGATGAAGCTGTTGTTGAGCGTACGACCGCGCATGTAGGCCAGCGGTGCGACTTCGATCACCTGGCGCTCGATCAGCTTGGCCACGTATTCAAAACCGAGCATCTCGTACAGGGCGTCGTACAGCGGGCGCAGGTACGGGTCGATTTTCTGCGACAGATCGCCGGGCAGGAACCCAAGCTTTTCACCAGCTTCAACCGCCGGGCGCACCAGCAGGATGCGACGGATCTGCTCGCGCTCAAGGGCATCTACTGCGCAGGCCACGGCCAGATAGGTTTTACCCGTACCCGCCGGACCAATGCCGAAGTTGATGTCGTTGCCCAGGATTTCTTTGACGTAGCGCTGCTGATTGATGCCGCGCGGGCGAATCATGCCCTTTTTGGTGCGCAAGGAAACACTGGCTTCGGCCACGGGGTCGTTGGCGAGGTCCTGTACCGCGGATTCCTGCAAGAACAGGTGCACCATGTCTGGCGAAAGCTCGGTGGCTTTGGCCTCGCGGTACAGACGGCGCAGCAGGTTTTCTGCGGATAACGTGATTTTTGGGTCGCCGATCAGTTCGAACTGATTGCCGCGATTGCGGATTTCGATCGCCAGGCGTTGTTCGATCAAGCGCAAATGCTCGTCCAACAGCCCGCACAGATTGGCGAAACGGCGAGCCTCAAAAGGCTCGAGGAGAAAACGATGTGGTTCGATGGGTGCGTTCAAAGTCGTTTTTAGCCGCCCTGAGGCAAATAAGATGGTTTGAAGGATAACGCTAGCAGGTCATGGGCGAAAGGACTTCGCTGCAAATCAACTGTAGCCGCTGCCCAAGGCTGCGTTCGGCGGCGAAGCCGTCGTGAAATCAGGCACACGGTGTTTAAAACCGTGTGATCAGGATTTACGATCGCTTCGCAATCGAACGCCGCCTGCGCCGTGGCTACGTGAGGCAGGGGTCAGTTCAGCAAAGAACCGCGCAACGAATGCGGCTGGGCGGCATCGATGTGTACATCGGCAAACTGACCAATCAACTGCGGGTTGTCGCAGCGGAAGTTGACGATGCGGTTGTTCTCGGTACGGCCTTGCAGTTCACCGGGGTCTTTTTTCGAGTAGTCAGTGACCAAAATTCGCTGGGTTGAGCCCACCATTTGTCGGCTGATTTCGAAACCTTGCTGATTCAGTCGATGCTGCAAGGCGTTGAGGCGTTCCTTCTTGCGCTCTTCTGGGGTGTCGTCTGTCAGGTCGGCGGCGGGAGTACCGGGGCGCTGGCTGTACACAAACGAATACGAGAAGTCGAAGCCGACGTCTTCGATCAGCTTCATGGTTTGCTCGAAGTCTTTTTCAGTCTCGCCGGGGAAGCCCACGATAAAGTCCGAACTGATGCAGATGCCCGGTACGGCAGCACGCAGTTTGCGCAGCTTGGACTTGTACTCCAGCGCCGTGTGGTTGCGTTTCATGGCCGACAAAATGCGGTCAGAACCCGATTGCACCGGCAAGTGCAGGTGCTTCACCAGCTCCGGTACTTCGGCATGCGCCTGGATCAGGCTGTCCGAGAACTCCAGCGGGTGTGAGGTGGTGTACCGGATACGTTCGATCCCGTCGATGGCGGCCACCACGCGGATCAGCTCCGCCAGATCAGCCAGGCGACCGTCTTCGGTCAAGCCGCGATAACCGTTGACGTTCTGCCCGAGCAGGGTGACTTCGCGCACACCGTTTTCAGCCAGGTGAATGACCTCGCCGAGTACGTCGTCGAACGGACGGCTGACTTCTTCACCGCGGGTATAAGGCACCACGCAGAAGGTGCAGTACTTGCTGCACCCTTCCATGACCGAGACGTAGGCGCTCGGGCCGTCGATGCGTGGCTCGGGCAAGTGGTCGAATTTTTCGATTTCGGGGAACGACACATCGACCTGCGGCAGCTTGGTGATGCGCGCCGCGTCAATCATTTCAGGCAGGCGGTGCAGGGTCTGCGGGCCAAATACCACGTCAACGTAGGGCGCGCGATCACGGATCGCGGCACCTTCCTGGCTGGCCACACATCCCCCGACGGCAATTACCATGTCCGGGTTGGCCAGTTTCAGCTCGCGCCAGCGGCCCAATTGCGAGTAAACGCGGTCTTGGGCGCGCTCACGAATCGAGCAGGTGTTGAGCAGGATGACATCAGCGTCTTCAGCGCGCGCCGTGACTTCCAGGGCCTGATGTTCACCCAGCAGATCGACCATGCGTGAGCTGTCGTACTCATTCATCTGGCAACCGTGGGTTTCGATGTAAAGCTTCTTGGCCATGGGTGTTCATCAAGTGGTTCAAAGAACCGCGCATTATAGGGGGCATAGCCGTTGCTTCCTAGCGCTGTGCGTCTGACGGCTATGCTATAGTTCGCGCCCTCTTTTATACCTTCAGATGTTTACCCGCCCACCATGACCAAACGTGAAGCTCCAATCTACAAGGTGATTTTCCTTAACCAGGGACAGGTGTTCGAAATGTACGCCAAGCAGATCTATCAAAGTGATCTGTGGGGTTTCCTGGAAGTAGAAGAATTCGTCTTCGGTGAGCGCACGCAAATGGTCGTTGATCCGAGCGAAGAAAAGCTCAAGGCTCAATTTGAAGGCGTGGTGCGCAGTTTTGTGCCGATGCATTCGATTGTGCGCATCGACGAGGTGGAGCGTCTGGGGACGCCGAAAATCAGCGAAGCCCGTGGCGTGAGCAATGTGATGCCGTTTCCGTTTCCGATGCCGGAGAAGTAGGGCTTAACCCCAGAGTTCTACTCGCTGGCTGGCGCTCGGGGGGGCGAGCGGTCAGTCAAGGCAGTGGCGAAAAAGGCGAGCGGGCGTCCGTCGATTGCAGTTCCATCAGGTATTTGCGGAATATCTGCCCCAGCACCTGGGTCGCGGTTTCGAGTTGGTCACGGGGCATTTGCTCGGCCACTTCGTCGGCGGTATCCAGTGCATCTTCAGCGCCGTTAACGGCCGCCATCTTCAACACGATATACGCCTGAATGTTATTGGCCGGTACGCCTTCGCCCTTGAAGAACATGGTGCCCAGTTTGAACTGGGCCATGGCGTGGCCTTGCAGCGACGCTTGTTCGAAATAGCTGAGGGCTTGATTGAGGTCGCGCTTGGGGTTGTTAACGTCGTAGTAGAACTCGCCTAACTCGTATTCGGCTTCTGCATCCCCCTCTTTTGCTGCTTGCACGCACGCGGCAAGCGCCTCTTCCAGATTTTCTGGCTGAGTATTGAGGGTGCAGCGACCCATCGCCGGGATCAACAACGAGTTACCGCCTGCCTGAGCAAGCAGCGGTTGTAGGAGCAACAGGCAGCCCAGTGCAAGGGCGCGGCCGGTGCGGTTCATGGGAATCGACGTACCTCTGGAAAGACGGGCAAGCCCGACCAAGGGATGTATAGGCGCGCATTATGAAATAAGCAGAGGCAACCTTACAAAGTCTTTACTCGTTTTTCTGCGCGACTCATGTGATATCGGTTGATTTAAGACGATTTTGGACGAGCGGGTTAAAAGATCCGCTCATTACGGGCATAAAAACGGCAAGGGCCATCACCCTTGCCGTTTTTTGTGGATCACTTCAGGGCGGCAAATGCGCGCTCGGCAGCGTCCAGCGTCAGTTTCAATTCGTCATCGCCGTGGGCAATCGAGGTGAAACCTGCTTCGAAAGCACTCGGCGCCAAGTAAACGCCGCCGTCGAGCATCAAGTGGAAGAAGCGCTTGAACAGGTCCGCATCGCTGGCCATGACGTCGTCGAAGGTAACGATGTCATCGGCGTTGCTGAAGTACAGGCCGAACATACCGCCTGCTTGAGTCGTGACGAACGGGATGCCGGCTGCATCAGCGCGTTGCTGCAAGCCATCGAGCAAGCGCGTGGTGTAATCGCTCAGTTCGGCGTGGAAGCCGGGGCGGCTGATCAGGCGCAACGTGGTCAAGCCTGCCGCCATCGCCAGCGGGTTGCCCGACAAGGTACCGGCTTGATACACCGGGCCCAGGGGCGCAATGCATTCCATGATCTCGCGCTTGCCGCCGAAGCAGCCCACCGGCATGCCGCCACCGATGATTTTGCCGAATGTGCTCAGGTCCGGGGTCACGCCGTAGTGCGCTTGAGCACCGCCGAGGGCGACACGGAAACCGGTCATCACTTCGTCAAAAATCAGCACCACGCCGTGCTGGTCACACAGGTTGCGCAGGCCCTGCAAGAAACCGGGGGCCGGTGGCACGCAGTTCATGTTGCCCGCTACCGGCTCAACGATGATGCAGGCCACGGTGTCACCGACCTCGGCCAGCAGCTTTTCAACGGCGTCGATGTCGTTGAAGGTCGTGGTCAGGGTGTGTTTGGCAAAATCAGCTGGCACGCCGCCCGAGCTGGGGACACCCTGGGTCAGCAAGCCGGAACCGGCTTTCACCAGCAGGCTGTCGGAGTGGCCGTGGTAGCAGCCTTCGAACTTGAGAATGTTGTCGCGACCGGTGAAACCACGCGCCAGGCGAATCGCGCTCATGGTCGCCTCAGTGCCGGAGCTGACCATACGCACCATTTCCATTGATGGCACGATGGCGCACACCAAGTCTGCCATTTCGGTTTCCATGGCCGTTGGCGCCCCGTACGACAGGCCGTGCTCCAGTTGAGCACGCACGGCGTCCAGCACGTCCGGGTGGCTGTGGCCCAAAATCATCGGGCCCCACGAACCGACGTAATCGACATAACGCTTGTCGTCTTCGTCAGTCACGTAGGCGCCTTCGGCGTGCTTGAAGAACAACGGCGTGCCGCCCACGCTTTTGAAGGCACGAACCGGCGAATTCACGCCGCCGGGAATGTGTTTTTGAGCGTTGGCAAACAGGGTTTCGGAACGAGACATGAAGGGCTCTCTCTGAATCAGGAATCGGTATTTAAAGTGACATCAAAGCGTTGAACGCACGGGCGCGGCGGGTGACTTCTTGTGGGCTCTCGGCGCCAAACAGGCCGTGCACCACCGCCAGTAAGTCAGCTCCGTGGTCGATCAGCGGTGCCGCGTTGTCCAGAGTGATGCCGCCAATTGCACAGATCGGCAGTTTGATCCGCGCGCGGGCTTCATCGAGTACATCCAGGGTCGCGGTCGGTGCGCCGGGTTTGGTACTGGAGTTGAAGAAGCGGCCAAAGGCGACATAACTCGCGCCTTCTTTGGCCGCTTGTTCGCCCTGCTCAATTTGACTGTGGCAGGTCGAACCGATGATCGCCTGACGACCCAGCAGGGCGCGGGCAGGGGTTAACGGGCCATCGGTTTGCCCCAAGTGCACGCCGACCCCCAACCGTGCCGCCAGTTCGGCATCGTCATTGATGATCAAGTGTGCGTTGTAGCGTGCACACATGTCGCGCAACGCCTCGGCTTCGCGCAGGCGTCGGGCCTCGTCACTGCTTTTGTCGCGGTATTGCAGCAGGGTCAGGCCGCCATCAAGGGCTGCCTCGATATACGGCATCCACTTGCCTGCCAGCAATTGGCTGTCAGTGATTGCGTAAAGACCACGCAGTTTCATAAGTCGAGCCTCATGGGTTACGAGCAGAAGTCTAGCGGCAAGCGGCGCGGTACAAATTGCCCTTGGCCCAGTTGCTCGGCATCACGCAAGGTGCGCCATGTGTAATTGAGTGCCGTTTCAACCGCGCTGACCAGGTGTTCGCCAATGGCCAGGCGGCCGGCCAAGGTACTGGCCAGCGTGCAGCCTGAGCCGTGATAGCTGCCAGGCAGGCGGTAGCAGGTGAAGGTATGACGGCTGCCGTCGCGGCTGTACAGGCGGTTATGAACTTCGTGCTCATCGCCGTGACCGCCGGTGATGAGCAAATGCTTGCAATATGGCAGGAGTTTTTCAGCGCATTCATCGGCACTGCCTTCAGGCAATTCAGCCAGAATGCGGGCTTCGGGCAGGTTGGGCGTGGCGATGGTGGCCAAAGGCAGCAGGCGCTCGCGCATGGCATAACCCACTTCGTCCTTGCCCAGCCGTCCGCCACCGCCTGCGCGCAGTACCGGGTCGCAGACCATTGGCAAGTGCGGGTGGGCTTGAAGCAGTTCGACCACTGTGTCGACCATCGCAAGCGAGCCGAGCATACCCAGCTTGACGGCCGAGACGGGCGAGTCGCTGAGTACGGCATCGGCTTGAGCCAGCACCCACTCACGGTCCAGCACACGAAAATCGCGGACATTAACGGTGTTCTGCACAGTCAGGGCGGTGACCACCGGAGCGGCGTGACAACCTTGAGCCAGCAGGGCTTCGATATCTGCCTGCAAGCCGGCGCCACCACTGGGGTCATGGCCGGAGAGACAGAGGACAACAGGGCGAGAGCTGTAGATATTCATGGTGCGCGAGCTTACCACCAATCAGTTTTTACGGGCGGTTAGGACGCTGTGGAATTTTCTTTCGGATAATTCTGAAAAAACGCTGACTTACATCGTACTTAAAGTGTGCTCAAAATCGCTGTAATGCTTGATCTAGACGCTCTGTTTTGAATGTTTACGTGATGTGTATTTGCCATTAGCGGCTGTGCTAGAGTGACCGCCAAACGAATAACAGGTAATGCTGGTTTACGTCGTCTCAAAAGGAAAGGGGGCTTACAGACGCAATCAGGCAGGCCATTTTGGGGCTGTATGCGCTATTTTTTTATTGTTCTGATGGGCTGGCTGCCAATGCTGGCCTGCGCAGTCGCCTTTGATGAGACCACTCAGCGCTTGCCGTTGGGCCGCGAAATGCACGTCTATGAAGACGTCGCAGGCCAGTCGACGATGGCCGACGTCATCGCCCACCCCGAACGGCTCAAACCCCATGACAAGGCCACGCTCAATGCGGGGTACTCGCATTCGGTGTTTTGGCTCAAAGTCGACCTCAGTTACCAGCCATTAGACCCGAGCGCCAATACCTCCTGGCTACTGGAGCTGGCGTACCCGCCGCTGGACCGTATTGACCTCTACCAGCAAAACGCCAGCGGTGAGTTTGAACTGACCCAGCGCACCGGCGATGGCCTGCCGTTCGACAGTCGCCCGGTAAAAGAAAACAACTACCTGTTCGAGTTGAATTTCACCCCCGGACAAACCCAGACCGTGTATTTACGCCTGGCCAGCGAAGGCTCTATCCAGGCACCGCTGACACTGTGGTCGACCAAGGCGTATCTGGAAGATCAGCCCGTTCGCATTTACATCCTCGGTCTGATTTACGGCGTGTTGCTGGGCATGCTGGTCTACAACTTGTTTATCTATGTCAGCGTGCGCGACACCAGTTACCTCTATTACATCTTCTATATCGCCTCGTTCGGCCTGTACCAGCTGTCAGTCAACGGTGCAGCCGTGCAGTATTTCTGGCCCAACAACCCGTGGTGGGCCAACGCCGCCACCCCATTTTTGATTGGCAGCGCCGCCTTCTTCGGCTGCCAGTTCGCCCGCACCTTCCTGCACACCGCCACCCACAGCCGCTGGCTCGACCGGGCGCTGATGGTGTTGATGGCGGTGGGTGTGCTGGTGATGGTGCTGGCGCTGACCACCAGTTACGCGACGTCGTTGCGTTTGGCCACGGGGCTGGCGCTGGCGTTTATCTTTACCATTTTCATTGCCGGTATCGTGGCCTGGTGCCGCGGCCTGCGGGTGGCGCGTTATTTTGTCATCGCCTGGACCGCCTTTTTGCTCGGCGGGCTGGTTAACACACTGATGGTGCTGGGCTATTTGCCGAATGTATTCCTGACCATGTACGCCAGCCAGATTGGTTCGGCCATTGAAGTGGGGCTGCTGTCGCTGGCGCTGGCGGACCGGATCAACGCCATGCGCGATCTGCAAGCCAGGACGCTGCAAGAGTCCGGGCAAAAACTGGCGGCAATGAACCAGCAACTGGCCCGCACCAACCAGCTCAAAGATGAGTTTCTGGCCACGGTGACCCATGAGTTGCGCACGCCCATGAACGGGGTGATTGGCTCGCTGGAGTTGATCAAGACCCTGGACATGACGCCTGAACTTGAGCAGTACACCCACACCGCCGAGGGTTCTGCCAAAGCCATGATGGGCATGGTCAATGGCATCCTGACCCTGACCGAGTTGCAGGCCGGGCGCCTGGCGGCCCGTGCCCGGCCTTTCAGTCTCAACGAGATGATGCACGGTTTGCGCGAGCAATTTGGGCCAAGGGCTGAAAGCCAGGGCCTGGCGTTTTCGTATGAAGTGGCGCGTGGCTTGCCGGATCAATGGATCGGGGATGCCGAGAAAATTCGCCAGTGCCTGGAATGTTTGCTGGATAACGCCATTAAGTTCACCCGCGAAGGTGGGGTGATTCTGCGCGTCACCGGCAAAACGGCCAGCCCCGGCCGTTGGACGTTGGCGTTCAATGTGATCGACAGCGGTATTGGCTTTGTTCATCAGGAAGATGCCGAGTTGTATCAGCACTTCTTCCAGGTGGATGGCTCCATGACCCGTGAATATGGCGGCTTGGGCATCGGGCTGTCGATTTGCCGACGTCTGGTTGAACTGCTCGGCGGGCGCCTGACTCATCATTCGCAGCCGGGGCAGGGGTCACAGTTTCAGCTCTCCCTTGAACTGGAATCGCCCCCTGAGTCGGCGATGGTCCCACAGCCTGTGGTGCGTACGCCTGAGCAATGCGTCGTTTTATTGGTGGAAGACAACAACGCCAACTCGCCGTTACTGCGGGGCATGTTGCTCAAATTGGGCTATCGCGTGTTGAGTGCCGAAAGTGGTCAGGTGGCCATTGAAACGCTACGTCGCGAGCGCGTGGATGCCGTGTTGTTGGCGTGCCCGTTCAGCCATGTGTCGGGCGACTCAATGGGCAGTCAATTGCTGACGTTGGCAGCGTGTGCACGGTTGCCTGTGGTGGCGTTGTTCGAGTCAGAGCCTGCGGCCAGCACCGCGCGTTCTCAGGTAGACGCAATTACCGACTGCCTGATCAAACCACTGCGTTTTGAAGACCTGCAACAGGTCCTGGCGCAGCGCTTGTTGCGTGACGGCGAGGGCATAAGCGTCGAGCTTTAGGCGGTTATGCCACTTGTGAAGACCGCGATGCGTGCTTCACTGGCTCCATTGGCATGACCCACAGGAGCCCGCGCAATGAACCTGCATCAATACGCTGAAACCCACGCTGTGACCAATCAGCCGCCGTCACTGGACGGCGTTAACCTGTACCGCATCGACCTGCCCTTGCAGCAGTGGGGGCAGCGTTTTGGCGCGGGGTGGGCACAATCGCGGATTGATGCGTATGGCGCGCTGGCCGGTGGCCCGTTGATGGCGGCGGGCTTTTTGGCCAATGAAAACAAACCGGTGTTCGTCAGCCACGACCGCTTTGGTCATCGGATTGATCAGGTCGACTTTCACCCTGCCTACCATGAGCTGATGCGCACCGCGATTGAACACGGCTTGCCGTCTTTACCCTGGACCAATCCGCAACCCGGCGCCCACGTGGCTCGCGCCTCAATGACCTACTTGCACACCCAGGCAGAAGCGGGGAGTGGTTGCCCCCTGACCATGACGTTTGCCAGTGTGCCGGCGCTGCGTGTGCAGCCTGACGTTGCACAGGTCTGGCTGCCCAAGGTGCTCGCCACCGTGTACGACCCGCGTAATGTCGATATCAGTCAAAAGGGCGGTGTGACGCTGGGCATGGCCATGACCGAAAAGCAGGGCGGCACCGACGTGCGGGCCAATACCACGCGGGCTTACCCGGTCGGCGCGCGGGGGCCGGGGCAGGCCTATGAACTGCTGGGCCATAAATGGTTTTGCTCGGCTCCCATGTGCGATGGCTTTCTGACCCTGGCCCAGACCGACAAGGGGCTGAGTTGCTTTTTACTGCCGCGCCACCGTCCGGATGGCAGTCGTAATGAGTTCTATATCCAGCGGCTGAAAAACAAACTGGGCAACAGTTCCAATGCCTCCAGCGAAGTGGAATTTCGAGGCGCGCTGGCCTGGATGCTGGGTGAAGAAGGGCGTGGGGTGCCGACGATTATTGAAATGGTCGCCATGACGCGTTTTGACTGCATGGTGGGATCTAGCGCGTTGATGCGTCAGGCGCTGACCCAGGCCACTCATCATTGCGCTCACCGTTTGGTCGGTGGCCGGGTGCTGGCCGAGCAACCGTTGATGCAAAACGTGCTCGCGGATCTGGCGCTTGAAAGCGAAGCCGCGCTGGCCTTGAGTTTGCGCATGGGACAAGCGCTGGACCACCTGGACGATCCGCAGCAGGCCAAGTTCTCGCGACTGGTAACCGCCGTGGGCAAATACTGGATCTGCAAACGGGCGCCCGCGATGATCAATGAAGCGGCCGAGTGCATGGGCGGCGCAGGGTATGTCGAAGACAGTATTTTGCCGCGCTTGTACCGCGAAGCGCCGGTCAACTCTACCTGGGAAGGCTCGGGCAACGTGCAATGCCTTGATGTGCTGCGGGCACTGTCCAAAGAGCCAGGTGTGCTGGAGGCGTTGTTTATCGAGCTGGGTGACGGGCATGGCCATACAGGGTTGGCGCAGCACATTGCACAGCTTAAAACGGCGTTTAAAGACACCGACGACATTCAGTACCGCGCCCGCCAACTGAGCGAAGACATCGCCCTTGGGCTACAGGCCAAACTGTTGCTGGAGGCAGGAAACAGCGACGTGAGCGACGCCTTTATTGCCAGCCGCTTACAAGGCAGTGGCCGGGTGTACGGCACGTTGCCACGCGGTCTGAACGTGGCCGCCCTCGTCGCGCGCTCAACCCCGCCAGTGGCCTGAGTCAGTGGCAGATTTGACGGCCGCTACGTGCCCGGGCGCAGCCTCGCGTGACGCCTCATCCGCCAGGGCAATGACGGGATTGGCTAGTGCCTTTGGCCAACGATGCAGGCAAGATAAGCGCCTGCCCGTTCAGAAGAGAGGATGCTCATCGTGACCGAAGCTTTCATTGTCGTTTCAACCGCGCAAGAGGCCGTTGATCGCCTCGCCGCCCTGCACGAACGCGCAACCACGGCCTTGAGCCAGGCCCTCAAACGTTACCTCAAAGACCGCATCGAACCTTCGGCAGAGGAGCGTGCGCTGTTTCGCTACCCAGAGCTGCGCTTGACCAACACCATTCATGGTGAAACGCCGACCCTGACCCGCGCCTACGCCAAGGTTCAATTGCCCGGCACCTACAGCGTGACCGTGACCCATCCTGCGGCGTTTCGTAACTACCTGCTGGAGCAGTTGGTGCCGCTGATGCGTGACTTCACCGTTGAAGTCGAAGTGGGCCTCAGTCAGCAGAATATTCCTTACCCGTACGTGGTTGAGCAGGGCGACGAACTCGCAGGCTCCGGCGTGACGGCGGCCGCGCTGGCGCGGGTGTTCCCCAGCACCGACCTGTCGGCGGCCACCGACGGTATTGCCGACGGCCTCTACGATTGGGCTAACACCGACCCGCTGCCGCTGGCACTGTTTGACGCCGCGCGCGTGGACTTCTCACTGCGTCGTCTGGTGCATTACACCGGTAGCGACTGGCGTCATGTGCAGCCGTGGATTCTGCTGACCAACTATCACCGTTACGTTGACCAGTTCATCCTCCACGGCCTGGAACAACTGCGTGATAACCCGCGTTTTGTACGCATGGTGCTGCCCGGCAATGTGCTGATCGAAAAGAGCATGGACTACGGTGAAGCGCAGGCGATTGCGGCGGGCGTGGTGTGGCACCGCTATCAAATGCCCGCGTACCACTTGCAGGCCAACGATGGCCACGGCGTGACCCTGGTGAACATCGGCGTCGGTCCCTCCAATGCCAAAAACATCACCGACCACCTGGCCGTGTTGCGTCCGCACTGCTGGTTGATGATTGGTCACTGTGGTGGCCTGCGGCAGTCGCAAACCATTGGCGACTACGTATTGGCCCACGCCTATATGCGCCGCGACGGAATCCTCGACCGGGTTGTACCGCCCAACATTCCGATCCCGGCCCTGGCCGAGGTGCAGTTGGCGCTTCAGGAAGCGGCAGCGCAAGTCACCGGTGAGCGTGGTGAAGAGCTGAAAAAACGCCTGCGCACCGGCACCGTCCTGACGTATGACGATCGCAACTGGGAATTGCGCTGGGCACAGGAGCGCCCGCTGATCAACCTGTCGCGTGCCGTGGCCGTGGACATGGAAAGCGGCACCATCGCCGCGCAGGGTTATCGTTTGCGGGTGCCGTACGGCACGTTGCTGTGTGTGTCGGATAAACCGCTGCACAGCGAAATCAAGCTGCCAGGCTCGGCTAACGCGTTTTATGAGCGCGCGGTGAGTCAGCATTTGAAAATCGGTATTGCGGCCGTGGACTTGATGCGCAGCCAGCTCAACTCATTGCACTCGCGCAAACTGCGCAGCTTTGACGAACCGCCATTCCGTTGATGGGACGTGGCATTTAGCGATCAGGCAGTTGGGGCGCTTGCACTTAAATGGCAACAGCCCCTAGCATTGCCGGCCTTGATCGCTAGATGTCCGGTTTGCCATGTCCCGTCCTGTTCGTCCCGCCGCACACCGTCCGGCGTCCAAAGCGCCCGCTCCTCAAGCGGCCAGTCGGCGCGTGGCCAAAGCGCCACCGTCAGATCCAAAACTGTATCTGTTCAATAAGCCGTTTGATGTGCTGACCCAGTTCAGCGATGAAGGCGGGCGGGCGACGCTCAAGGACTTTATCCCGATTCCCTGTATATACCCGGCCGGGCGTCTGGATCGCGACAGTGAAGGGTTGTTGCTGTTGACCAACGATGGTCAGTTGCAGGCGCGAATTGCAGACCCCAAGCACAAGTTGCCCAAAACTTATTGGGTGCAAGTGGAAGGTGAGCCGACTGAGGCGCAATTGCAGCAATTGCGCGAGGGCGTGGAACTCAACGATGGCAAAACCCTGCCGGCCGAGGCGCGCGCCCTTGAAGAGCCGCAGTTGTGGCCGCGCAACCCGCCGGTGCGTTTTCGCAAAAGCATACCCACGGCCTGGCTGGAACTGGTGATTCGCGAAGGGCGAAACCGTCAGGTCAGACGCATGACCGCAGCCGTGGGGTTGCCGACCTTGCGTCTGGTGCGTGTGCGCATCGGTGACTGGAGCATTGAAGGGCTGGAGCAGGGGCACTACAGGGAAGTGCCGGCGCGGCTATAGCGCGCCCGACTCGATCAGGCCGATGACCACGCTTTTGATGATGAAAGCGGCCACGCCCAGGCCCAGCACAAAAAACAGAATGAACGAGCCGAAACGTCCGGCCTTGGACTTCTTCGCCAGATCCCAGACGATAAACGCCATGAAAATGATCAGGATGCTGACCAGGATCGTCATCATCCACTCTTCAAGTAAGGCAGGATCCATCGGTGTTCTCCAGCGTGATCGGGGATTAAAAACCGGGGGAGTATACGCCAGAGCGTGCGCATGGTTGTTGATCTGGGTGGTGTACCCCCACAGCGAACTCATGGCCGAAGGCAGCGAAGGGGTGCACCGCAACCCGTTTTCTTGAGGTCACCACAGCTCCTTCGCAGCCTGCTTATGTCCGCAGATGAGTCAGCGGCAACTCAGTGCTGTTGAGCACCTGATTAAGCACGAAGCTGGAACGCACGCTGGTCACCCCGTCAATACGGGTCAAATGGCCCAATAACAATTGTTGATAGTGGTCCATGTCCGGCACCACTACTTTCAATTGGTAATCGGCGTCCACCCCCGTTACCAGGCTGCACTCCAGCACTTGCGGCAGGCTGCGAATGGCCGCTTCGAAGTTCTCAAAGCGCTCAGGCGTGTGACGGTCCATGCCGATCAATACGTAGGCGGTGAGGGTTAATCCCAGTTTTTTACGGTCCAGCAGTGCCACTTGGCGCGAAATGTAGCCGTCGTCTTCAAGCTGTTTGACGCGCCTTGAGCAGGGCGAAGGCGACAAGCCAATGCGTTCGGCCAGCTCCTGATTGGAGATGCGTGCATCACGCTGCAATTCCGCCAAAATACTCAAGTCGTATCGGTCGAGTTTGCTCACGAAGTAACCCTTTGTAATAACTATTGCGTGAAAGTATCCACCTTAAGGCAAAAATTGCGCAAGTACTGTTTTATTGAGCAATCTTCGCAATCGCCTGCCGCACGCCAACGCCTATTCTTACTACCAGAATCACTGCCCGGACATAGAGTCCACTGCGGCCCGCCGAATCAGGCCAGCCGCGACCGCCAACCCCACAGGGTTGCCCCGGTCCCCGGGCTACGCACTGTCCAGAAGACGGCGCGAGGTGAGCCAACACCACAAGTGTTGAGCCAGGACGAAAAATTCTAAGGGCGGCCGACGGGTCGCCCTTTTTTATTGGCCGAAAATAAGCATCGTAACTGCTAACCTGCCGCCGAACCGGTTCTCGGATTTCCAGTCTTATGTGTACGCCCCAACCCGCAGTGAGGAACATCATGAAATCGCGTCTTTGGCGTTTGGCTGCCGTTAGCTTGCTCAGTGTAAGTATCAGCGCTCAGTTATTGGCCGATGAACGAGGTGATGGTAACCCTCAGCAAGGTCGTCCCAACGGTGGTGAGCACCGGCCGCAAGGGCCGGGCGCGAATAATCAACCGCGCCCGGACAATCAGGGTCATCAAGCCCGGCCTCCGTCATTTGAGGGCCAGGGTCGGCCGCAAGGCGGGCAATGGCAAGCCCGCCCCCAGGGCGAGGGCAACCCTCAAAATCGCCCGGCGCAACCGGCTAATCACCTGAGCATCCAGCCACGCCCCGATTCGGTGCAGCAAACTCAGCCGCCACGCCGTGGTTACTATCAGGATATTCCCCGGCGTCCCGGCGACTATTCGCACTGGCAAGGCAACTCCAGGCCCGACTATGGCCGCAACCCCGGTTTTAATAATGGCCGCCCCTATGACAATCGCTGGCAAGGTCGCCCGAGCGGGCAGGGCAATGGCTGGGGGCCGGGTCCGCAATACCGGCCCGGTTATGTGGTCGACCGGTTTCCCGGTCAGCATTGGCAAGTGCCCTATCGCGGGCAGAACTACTTCTTTTCCGGTGGTTATTGGTATCGCCCGCAAGGTCCGCGTTACGTCGTGGTGCAGCCACCCTACGGGATTCGCGTAGGTTACTTGCCCGATTACGCGCGGGAAGTGTGGATCGGCAGTTCGTTGATGTTCCTGGCAGCGGGTGCGTACTACGCCTATCAGCCCGCTACGCAGGACTACATCGTGGTCCAGCCACCGGCGCCTGTTCCCGTGGCTGCGCCGCAACCGGTGAGCAACGGCTATGACGTCGTGGCCTACCCGGCGAATGGTCAGACACCTGCGCAGATTAATCAGGACCGCTACGATTGCTATCGCTGGGCCATCGAGCAAAGCGGGTTTGACCCGGCTAAAGCCACCTACGCGCCTTCGCCTGCCGTGGTGCAAACCTACCGGCAAGCGCAGGGCAACTGCCTCAGCAGCCGGGGTTATCAGGTCACCTATTAATAAGCCTTGGGTTTGACCACTTCCTGCGGGTCGGCGTGCACCAGCACTTCGGCGCGCGGGTAGGCTTTTTCAATCGCCTCGGCGGCCCGGTCGCTGAGGGCATGGGCGACTGACAACGTCAGTTCGCCGGGCAACTCCAAGTGCAATTGCACATACCAGATACTGCCCGAAATGCGTGTACGCAAATCATGGGCGCCCAGCACGCCGGGTACGCTACAGGCCAATTCCAGCAT
Source organism: Pseudomonas sp. TAA207 (assembly GCF_001529285.1). NCBI lineage: Bacteria > Pseudomonadati > Pseudomonadota > Gammaproteobacteria > Pseudomonadales > Pseudomonadaceae > Pseudomonas > Pseudomonas sp. TAA207. Next base: position 176,168 of record NZ_LLWJ01000067.1, read on the forward strand.
GTGCTGACTGACCTCGGTGGGTAACTCTTCGTCCATCAACACCGAAAAGCTCTCGCGGGCGATCTGGATCGCGCTCCACAGGATGTAACCCGCAATTCCCAAGCCAAACCAGGCATCCAGTTGCGGCCAGCCGAAGCTGGCCAGCACCAGCGCAACCAAAATGCTGCCATTGAGCAACAAGTCGGAGCGGTAGTGCAGCGAGTCCGCCCGCACCGCGTTGGAGCCGGTGGCTTTGATCACGCGGTGTTGCAGCATCAGCAGGGCGACGGTCATCACCAGCGAGAACACAATCACGCCAATGCCGATCCACGGCGCACCTACCGGCTCGGGGTTTTTCAGGCGTTCAATGGCCTGGAATGCAATCAATACGGCACTCACGGCGATAAACAGCGCCTGCGCCATGCCTGCCAACGACTCCGCCTTGCCGTGCCCGTAACGGTGATCGTCATCGGCAGGGCGCAAGGCGTAATGCACGGCCAGTAAGTTCAGAAACGACGTCACACCATCGAGCAGCGAGTCGGTCAACCCGGCCAACATACTGATCGACCCGCTGAGCCACCAGGCGATGGCCTTGGTCACAATCAAAAGGCTTGCCACTGCCACCGATGCGCGGGTGGCCAGGCGTAACAGGCGTGCGTGTTCCGGGCTGCTGCTCATGACGCTTCCTTGTCTCAGGCGGCGGGTACAAGACCGTACAACGCCAATTGCTGCACGCTGCCTTTGTGTTGGATCAGGCGCGGGTCGTTCAGCGGAAAGCTGCCACCCAGTTCGCTTTCAAGAATGGCTTGCAGCTTGCTGTTATCCACCTTGCCGTCAGCACCGATGGTTTCTTGCAATTTTTGCGGGTCGATGTGTGCGGTTTTACCGGGCGGGAAATAAATAGCACCGGTGGCGAAGTCGACACCAAACGCAATCAGCCCCGGAATCACATAAAACAGCAGCCCCACGGCATCCAGTACGGCAATCATCGGATCGATTTTGCCGTCGATCTGACCTCGACGATCCGGGAAGAAAATACTGCCGCAGGCAGTCAGTTGGGTGAACAGGGCAGCAACCACAATGCCGCCAATGACGCGCGAAGACCTACGCATACCAAAACCTCATAAACGCTTGAAGGGCCAAACCAAACATTAAGACCGCGCTTAATGCCGAACTGTTCGCCGTTATACTCGCCGCACAGTTCTGGAGCCACCATGATTTCTTTGCCGATTGATGAAGTTTTACCTGCGCTGCGTTGCGCCTTGGCTGAACGGCACGAAGCCGTGCTCGAAGCGCCGCCTGGCGCCGGTAAAACCACCCGTGTGCCGCTGGCCTTGCTCAATGAGCCGTGGCTCGCCGGGCAGACGATTGTGATGCTCGAACCGCGGCGCCTGGCCGCCCGCGCTGCGGCGGAGCGGTTGGCCAGTGAGCTGGGAGAAAAAGTCGGAGAAACCGTCGGCTATCGGATCAGACTCGATAGCAAAATCGGGCTCAACACGCGTATCGAAGTCGTCACCGAAGGCATCCTCACTCGGCGCCTGCAGCAAGACCCGGCGCTCGAAGGCGTAGGGCTGCTGATCTTCGATGAGTTCCATGAGCGCAGTCTGGACGCCGATCTGGCACTGGCATTGAGCCTTAATGGGCGTGAGTTGTTTCGCGACGAGCAGCCGCTGAAAATTTTGCTGATGTCCGCCACCCTTGAGGGTGAGCGTTTGGCCAGCGTGCTCGACGATGCCCCGGTGTTGCGCAGCGAAGGGCGCATGTACCCGGTGGCCATGCGTTGGGGGCGGCCGTTTGTGCCCGGTGAGTTTGTTGAACCACGGGTGGTGAACACCGTGCTGGAGGCGATCAACGATGAGACGGGCAGCGTGTTGGTATTCCTGCCCGGTCAGGCAGAAATCCGACGCGTTAATCAACAGTTGGCTGACGCGCTGGGCTCGCGCACAGACATCCTGTTGTGCCCGCTGCACGGCGAGTTGGAGTTGAGCGCACAACGGGCCGCCATCGAACCTGCGCCCAAGGGCCTGCGCAAAGTGGTGCTGGCCACCAACATTGCCGAAACCAGCCTGACCATTGATGGCGTGCGCGTGGTGATTGATGCCGGACTGGCACGGGTGCCACGCTTTGATCCGGGCAGCGCCATGACGCGCCTCGACACCCAGCGCATCTCCCGGGCCAGCGCCACCCAGCGTGCAGGCCGCGCCGGGCGGCTGGAACCCGGCGTGTGTTATCGGCTGTGGTCAGAAGACCAGCACGCGCAACTGGCCGCCTATGGCAGCGCTGAAATCCTGCAAGCAGATCTGGCAGGGCTGGCGCTGCAATTGGCGCGTTGGGGGGTGAGCCCGAACGAACTGATCTGGCTTGATCCGCCGCCTGCGGCAAGTTATGCACAGGCCCAGCAGTTGCTGGAACGTTTGGGCGCACTGCGCAAGCAAGTGGATGGCGGCTGGAAACTTACTGCGCATGGCGAAGCGATGGCCCAGTTGCCCGCACACCCACGTATCGCGCACCTGTTGTTGCGCGGGCATGACGTGGGCCTGACTGAGATGGCGTGTGATGTCGCCGCGCTGTTGGGTGAGCGCGATATTGTGCGCGGCGCCGGGGCCGACGTTCACAGTCGCCTGGCGTTGTTATCGGGCGATACCCGTGCCGCGCGGGGTGGGCAGGGCGGCGTACAGCGCGCCAAACAACTGGCTCGCCAATACCGCTCTAGCCTGCGGGGTAAGCCGACTCAAGCCGTCGCTGACCCTGATCACCCGCGCTGGCTGGGCGCCTTGCTGGCGCTGGCGTATCCCGATCGTATCGCGCAGCAGCGCAAGCCGGGTGGCGCCGAGTATCGCCTGGCGAACGGGCGGGCTGCGTTGTTCAGCGAAGTGGACGCGCTGATGAAACATCCCTGGCTGGTGATCGCCGACTTGGGCAGCCGCCAGGGCCAGCGTGAAGAGCGCATTTATCTGGCGGCGGAGTTCGATCCCGGGTTGCTCGACGGCGTGTTGAGCGAGCAGGTCAGCGTGGTGGATCAACTGGACTGGGACGAGCGCGAAGGGGTGTTGCGTGCCGAGCGCCAGCGCAAAGTCGGCGAACTGGTGTTGAGCCGTGAACCGCTGACAGGTCTCGATGAAGCGGCCCGCACTCAGGCGCTGATCAATCTGGTACGGCGCAAAGGCCTGGAATTGTTGCCGTGGACGCCTGAACTGCGTCAGTGGCAAGCGCGGGTGGCGTTACTGCGTCAGCTGGATCTTGACGCGCACGGCCAGAGCGAATGGCCGGATGTCACTGATGCCGCGTTACTCAATGGGCTTGAGCAGTGGCTGGCGCCTTACTTGGGGCGGGTCTCGCGGCTCAGCCATTTTGCCAGCCTCGACCTGTCGAGCATTGTGCATAACTTATTGCCCTGGCCTTTGCCGCAGCGTCTGGAAGAGCTGGCGCCCCATCACATCAAAGTGCCGTCGGGTTCTTCGGTGCGGGTGGATTACAGTGAGCACCCGCCGATTTTGGCCGTTCGCCTGCAAGAGCTGTTCGGTTTGGCTGACACCCCGCGCATTGCGGGCGGCCGCCAAGTGGTCAAATTGCACCTGCTGTCGCCCGCGCGGCGCCCGGTGCAAGTGACGCAGGATCTGGCCAACTTTTGGCGCAGCACCTACGCCGAAGTGAAAAAAGACCTCAAAGGCCGTTATCCCAAACACTACTGGCCAGACGACCCGCTGGTGGCCGAAGCCACCGCACGGATCAAACCCCGAAAGCCTGCCTCTTCGTAGTCGCTGCCAAAGGCTGCGAAGGGTTGCGCAGCCACCCGTTTGATTAGACGCCCACGCCCCCATGGCCCTTTTCACAGCCTTTGGCAGCGACTCCTGCAAGGCGAGTCAATCCAGCGGCAACAAAAACCGGCCCACCACGGGTAAATGATCGGAAAGGGTGAGGGTGTCTTCCTGGCGTACATAGCCCTCGATACGTTTGAGCTTGGGGCTGTAAAACAAGTAGTCGAGGGTACGGTCGGGTTCTTCGACACGCGGGTCGTTGGGGAAGTGGGTGAGCCACAATTCGCGGTCGATGCCTGTGGCTTCAGGGTTGCTGGGGATCATCGGGTACTTCTCCCACAGCTGATGCAGCTCGCTGTCAGGCGAATAACCCGCTCGCTGCTCGGCGGGCAGGCGCAGATACTGGCCAATCGGCAGCAGATTGAAATCGCCGCCGATCAGCCACGGGGTGCCGTAACTTTCAAATCTGTTCAGCGCCGCCGCGGTGGCCTGCATTTGTTGGCGCAGGTTGCTGTTGTCCTGTGTCGGGCTATCAAGCTGAGTGTTGATGGCCACTAATTGCCCGCCGTCATTGAGGGGCAGGTAACTGACCAGCAACGCAGGCTTGGGTGCAAACTGACGGCTGATCAGGTTGGCCTCGGCCACGGGCAGTTGCAGGCGCTCGGCGTGCTCGATCTGGAAGCGGCTGAGGGTCACCAAGGTGCGGCCCACACTGCCAAAAATGTGACGGTCGGGCACGAAGTCGGCCTGCCAGGTGACCGCCTGCGCGCTGCACGGGTAGAGGTCGACCAGCCGCTCTTGCAACAACGTGAGCTGATCCTGATAGCCACTGGCCTTGGCGTTTTTATCGACTTCCTGCAACAGCACCAGGTCCGGTTGCTCGTCGCGAATCACCCGCGTCACCTGATCCAGACTGAACGCCATGTCCTCTGCGGTCGGGCGTGTATCAGGCCCGCTGCCATCAGCCAGGTTGTACCAGAACACATAACGCTTGCCCGCCAGGTATTGCACGTTCCAGGTCATGACCTTGAGCGCCTGCCCCGGCACCAGCACAGGGGCGGTGGTGGGGCAACTGACGGTCAGCACTTCTTTGGCTTCAGGGCGCCACGTCAGGCTATAAATCAGGCTCGCCAACAGCGCGGCTGTCAGCAGCAAACCCAATACGGTATTACGCAAAAGACGTGGCATGGCGTCGGCTTATTAAGTTTCAAGATGTAAGCGAGCATACGCGACCGCTGCCTGGCATCCCAATGGATGATACGTAGGAAGGCGTTTTATCGACTGTCAGGCTCGTCGCTAATCAGCATGAATAAACGGAATAGAACTACAGACAAGAACAACTGCAAGAAGCTGTTGATACTTTCCAACGCTAACGAAAGCAGGGGGTTTTCAGCTTTTGGGTACACCGAAAAGCTTAATTCCTTGAGCAGCATGAGCGGCCCCAGCACCGCCAAAATGCACACGAAAATACGCCAGAAGTGGCCCTTGCTCAGTCCAAAACTAGACTTCAGCGCGGCCAATGGCGCCTCGCCGCGCAGCACTAAGCGGTACTCGGCAAATGCGAACACTACGGTGAGGTAAATACCCGGCACAAAGAACATCGACAACCCGAGCACAATCAGCAGTGTGCTGATGGCGGCCAGCAGCGCAAATCGCGGCCACAGGTACAGGGCGCGGGCCAGCAGGTCACGGTTGCGCGGGCTTTCGCCCCGGCTGCGGGCGTCGAGAAACAGAATCAGAGCCGCGGTGTAAATCGGGTACACCAGCAACCCGACGATCAAACTGTAGCCGGGCGATGCATCCGGGCCCGTGGCATTGTTGACCAGTTGTTGCAGCACAGCCTCAAGAATCACCAATGGCAGGCACAGCGCCACAATCTGGCCCAGGTTGCGCTGGAAGAAGTACAGGGAGTCGCGAATAACAGTCAGCGGGTTCATGGTTCGGTATCAACAGTCAAAAGCGGTGCGCCACTTTAACCGATCAAACCCTGCACCAAGCAAATGTCCGTGTTGAACTGCGTGTGTGCTCGCGCGTTGGGCGGTTAATCCGCGCAAAGTCTCAGCAGGCTGGCATACTGCGGCCTTGTTTTCAGTTGCGTGCCCGCTTGCTTGGGCGCCTTGAGGTCTCCCGGTGAAAAGAATTGCGGTCTTCGCGGATGTGCAGAACCTCTACTACACGGTTCGCCAGGCTTATGGCTGCCATTTTAATTACGCTGCGCTGTGGGCGGATATCAGCCAGCGCGGTGAGATTGTCGAGGCGTACGCGTATGCCATCGACCGGGGCGACAGCAAGCAACAGCAGTTTCAGCAGATCCTGCGCAACCTCGGTTTCACCGTAAAGCTCAAACCGTACATCCAGCGCAGTGATGGCTCGGCCAAGGGCGACTGGGACGTGGGCATCACCATCGACATCATGGACGCTGCCGCCAATGTGGACGAAGTGGTGCTGGCCTCGGGCGATGGCGACTTTGACCTGTTGCTCGAACGCATCGCCAGCAAGCACGGGGTACAAACCGTGGTTTACGGCGTGCCCGGCCTCACGGCCAACTCGCTGATTCGCGCGGCGACCCGTTATGTGCCGATTGAAGGCAGTCTGCTACTCAAGTAACGCTCACTTTTTTACAGGATTGACCTCGTTTGGAACGTATCGCCGTCATCGACTTTGAAACCACAGGCATCTCCCCGAGCAGTACCTGCCGGGCCACCGAAATCGCGGTGGTGATTCTGGAGCAAGGGCGCATCGTTGAGCGCTATCAAAGCCTGATGAACGCGGGCGTACGCGTACCGGGCTTTATCGAGCAGTTGACGGGTATCAGCAACGCCATGTTGCGCACCGCGCCCTCGGCAGAGCAGGTGATGAACGAGGTTAACGAGTTTGTCGGTATCACCCCTTTGCTCTCGCACAATGCAGCGTTTGACCAAAAGTTCTGGGATTTCGAGATGGGCCGCATCAAGCGCACCCGTTTGCAGAACTTCGCCTGTTCGCTGTTGCTGGCGCGCCGTTTGATGCCCCAGGCGCCCAACCACAAGCTGGGGACGCTCACCACCTTTGCCGACTTGCCCCACACCGGCAAGGCTCACCGGGCGATGGCCGATGCCGAGATGGCAGCTAACCTGACCACACACTTGGCTGAGCAACTGCGCCAGCAGCACGGGTTGCGCGAGCTCAACCACGACCTGTTGCGCAGCTTGCAAAAAGTGCCTGCGGCCAAAATCAACGAGCATCTCAAGCGCTATCGCGGGTTTTAAACACCCTGCCTGCCTGTAAGAGCCGCCAAAGTGTACGGCCACTTTTGGTGCGTTCTGTTACTTCTGCTGATAGCGACTCTTGTCTACACTTCCCGGTCCCCTGCCTTTGCCTTTGAGCTGAACCATGCCTGCCGCACGTCGTTTCCCGCTGCAACTGATCGGTGCTTTTTTTGCCTTGTACGTGATTTGGGGGTCGACCTACCTGGTGATCCGCATCGGTATTGAGTCGTGGCCGCCGCTGATGATGGCCGGGGTGCGCTTCCTCGTGGCGGGCAGTTTGATGTATGCCTTTATGCGCTGGCGCGGTTCACCTGCACCGACGTGGGTGCAATGGCGTTCGGCGGCAATGATTGGTTTTCTGTTGTTGGCGTGTGGCAATGGCGGCGTGACCCTGGCCGAGCATTCGGGCGTTGCCTCGGGGGTCGCGGCACTGGCCGTGGCCACGGTGCCGCTATTTACCTTGTTGTTCGGTTACTTCTGGGGCGCGCGTAACACGCGTCTGGAATGGGCGGGCATCCTGCTCGGCTTGATCGGCATCGGCATGCTCAACCTTGGCTCCAATCTGCAAGCCAGCCCAGTGGGCGCGGCGATGATCCTGTTTGCGGCGGCGGCCTGGGCTTTTGGTTCGGTGTGGAGCCGCCACCTGCCGTTGCCAGCAGGGCCGATGGCCAGTGCGGCCGAAATGCTCACCGCCGGGGTCGTGCTGTTGGCCGGTAGCCTGTTGAGCGGTGAGCGCATGACGCACATGCCCACCGCCGCGGGTTGGGGCGCCTTACTCTATCTGGTGTTCTTTGGCTCGATCATCGCCTTCAGCGCCTACATGTACTTGCTCAAAAACGTACGTCCGGCAGCGGCCACCAGTTATGCCTACGTCAACCCCGCCGTGGCGGTGATGCTGGGCATCGCGTTTGCGGGTGAGACCATTGGCGTGGAGGAGTGCCTGGCGATGGCGGTCATTATCAGTGCCGTGGTGTTGATCGGTTTGCCGCAGTGGCGTAAGCAGAAACCCGTCTGAATTAGGGTAAACTGCGCGCCATTGCAACCTATGCACCCACGCGCTGACCTTTTTCGACGGTATCCCCATGACATTCGCCACCCTTGGCCTGATCGAACCCTTGCTGCGCGCCCTAGAGACGCTCGGTTACCAGACGCCCACCCCGGTTCAGGCCCAAGCGATCCCCGCAGTGCTGGCGGGCCGCGACCTGATGGCCGCCGCCCAGACCGGCACCGGCAAAACCGGTGGCTTTGCTCTGCCGCTCCTGCAATTGCTGACCATGGAAGGCCCGAAAGTGGCCAGCAACTCTGTGCGTGCCCTGGTGCTGGTGCCCACCCGTGAGCTGGCTGAACAGGTTCACGAAAGCATTCGCCAGTACGCCGAACACCTGCCTTTGAGCACCTACGCGGTGTACGGCGGTGTGAGCATCAACCCGCAGATGATGAAAATGCGCAAAGGCGTCGATGTACTGGTCGCCACGCCGGGTCGTCTGCTCGACCTGTATCGTCAAAAGGCGATCAAGTTCAACCAACTGCAAACCCTGATTCTCGATGAAGCCGATCGCATGCTCGATCTGGGTTTCAGCGAAGAGCTGCGTGACATCTATCGCGCGCTGCCTAAAAAGCGTCAAACCTTGCTGTTCTCGGCCACCTTCTCGGATGCCATTCGCGCGCTGGGCGAGCAAATGCTCGACAACCCGCTGAGCATTGAAGTCAGCCCACGCAACGTCGCGGCCAGCAGCGTTAAACAGTGGGTCATCCCGGTCGACAAAAAGCGCAAACCCGAGCTGTTTCTGCACTTGCTGCGTACCCAGCACTGGAAGCAGGTGCTGGTGTTCGCCAAAACCCGTAATGGCGTCGACGAGCTGGTGGGCAAACTACAGGGCTTGGGCATCAACGCTGACGGCATTCATGGCGACAAGCCACAAGCCACGCGTCAACGTGCGTTGGACCGTTTCAAGGCCAGCGAGGTGCAGATTCTGGTAGCCACTGACGTCGCGGCCCGTGGTCTGGACATCGAAGACTTACCGTTAGTGGTTAACTTTGACCTGCCGATCGTGGCTGAAGACTACATCCACCGTATTGGCCGTACCGGCCGTGCCGGGCAAAAGGGTGAAGCGATTTCGCTGGTATGTGCCGATGAAGTGAACATGCTCTCGGCCATCGAGATGTTGACCCGCCAAACGTTGCCGCGCCACGAAGAGCAAGACTTCGAGCCAGAGCACCGTGTGCCTGAAACCGACGCCTCGGGCCAAGTGATCAAAAAACCGAAGAAGCCGAAAAAGCCGAAAACCTCGGGCGGTGGCGGCAAACGCAACTTGGGTAAGTGGGTCGACAGCGGCGAAGCGGCCCCGGCCGAACCTTCGGTGAAACCTGTGCGTAAAGTGCCCGTTTTCAACACTGGCCCGCGTAAGCGCAAACCTTAAGGGTTGAGCGAATTTAGTAGCAATTTACGAAGGCTGCGTGCGGCGACGCAGCCTTCGTAAAGCCAGAACGCGCGGTCTGCCACCCAGACCCTGCGTTCAGGCATTACGGGGTTAAGGTTTGACTTTCAACCAGCGTAAAACCCCCCACCCGGCGGCACGGCCACTGGCAAAGCAGCCCGTGAGCAAGTAGCCGCCGGTGGGGGCTTCCCAATCCAGCATTTCCCCCGCGCAGAACACGCCGGGCAATTGCTTGAGCATCAAGTGTTCGTCCAGCGCTTCAAACGCCACGCCACCGGCACTGCTGATGGCTTCGTCCAACGGGCGAGCCTTGACCAGTTTCAGCGCTAACGCCTTGATCGCCTCGGCCAATCGCGCCGGGTCATTGAACGCGTCAGCGGGTGCCAACTCGCGTAACAGCGCCGCTTTGACGCCATCCAGACCCAACTGGCTGTGCAAATGTTTGCTCATCGAACGTGAGCCGCGCGGCTTGGCCAGGGCGGTTGCCACTTTATCCACAGGCTTGCCCGGCAACAGGTCAATGACCAGTGTGGCAACCCCGTGTTGGTTGATCGCTTCGCGGATGGGCGCGGACCACGCGTAAATCAAGCTGCCTTCAATCCCGGTGGCCGTGATCACGCATTCGCCCAAGCGCGGGCTGTGATGCTCCAGGGCAATGGCAATGTTCTTGAGCGGTGCGCCAGCAAATTTGCTGCGCAGCACCTCGCTCCAATCCGCCACATCGAAGCCGCAGTTGCTGGCTTGTAACGGCGCCAGCGTCACACCGCGCTCGGCCAGCCACGGCATCCACGCCCCATCCGAGCCCAGGCGGGCCCAGCTGCCGCCGCCCAAGGCCAGTAATACGGCATCAGGCCTGAGCTGTTTTTCACCTTCCGGGCTGCCGATACGCAATGTGCCATCTGCCTGCCAACCCAGCCAGCGATGGCGGGTGTGGATAACCACACCGCACTCGCGCAAACGCTTGAGCCAGGCGCGCAGCAGGGGGGCTGCTTTCATGTCGGTGGGGAACACTCGGCCTGAGCTGCCGACAAAGGTCTCGATGCCCAGATCATGGATCCATTGACGCAAGGCTTGGGCATCAAATGCCTGTAATAGGGGTGCCATCTGCGGCGAACGCTCAGCGTAGCGCGATAAAAACGCGGGCCAGGCTTCGGAGTGAGTGATGTTCATGCCGCCCACTCCGGCGAGCAGAAACTTGCGGCCTACAGAGGGCATCGCGTCGTACACATCCACCCGCACGCCAGCCTGACTCAGCACTTCAGCGGCCATCAGCCCGGCCGGGCCACCGCCAATGATGGCGACATGAAAGGGAAGGGGCGTGTTGGTGTCAGTCATGGCGAGCTGCAAATCGGCGAAATAAGCGCTGCATTCTACCTGACCATGCTTCATATCTCCCCTAGCCGCTGGCGCAGGCGGCTACGCAGTGTCAGGTATGAGCTGTACGAAAAACATACAGTGCTCTACACGCCTTGTTTCATATGGCCTGCAACGGCTTTCGCTCAGGTTATCCACAGGCAGTTCCACAGGCATTGTGGGTAACAATCACATATTAATGACAACCGTATGACTCCCAGACGTGTTGTGCGCTGTGATGCAAAATCCCGTGCCGTCGCGCCAACGCCTTGCGGTCTTTGCTGTAACCACCGCCAATCACCCCGACCACCGGTATATCGCGGCCCAGACAATGGCGCATCACCGCCACATCGCGCGCGGCGACGCCAGCGTCGGTCAGCTTCAAATAACCCAGCGCGTCATCTTGATGCACGTCGACCCCAGCGTCGTACAGCACCAGGTCTGGTTGATACAGCGGCAACAGATAATTGAGCGCTTCGTCGACCACTTGTAAGTACGCCGCATCACCCATGCCCATCGGCAACCCAATGTCCCAATCACTTTGCGCCTTGCGCGCCGGAAAATTCTTCTCGCAGTGCAGGGAAACGGTAATCGCATCAGGCGTATGTTCAAGAATTCGGGCGGTGCCATCACCTTGATGCACATCGCAGTCAAAAATCAGTACCCGATTGACGCGCCCGCTTTCCAGCAGGTAACGGCTGATGACCGCTAAATCGTTAAAGATGCAAAAGCCCGCGGGGTGATCGTAATGCGCATGATGAGTACCGCCGGCCAAATGGCAGGCCAACCCATGCTCCAGTGCCTGCTCGGCGGCGAGCAGGGAGCCGCCCACGGCGCGAATCGTCCTGCGCGCCAGGGCTTCGCTCCACGGCAAGCCCAGGCGCCGCTGGTCTTCGTGGGCCAGTTCGCCAGCCATGTAACGCGCGATATACGCCGGGTCATGGGCCAGCGCGAGGATATCCACAGGGCATAACGAGGGGCGTAGCAGGTCTGCATCACAGGTCAGCCCGGTTGCAACCAGGTGATCACGTAGCAAGCGGAATTTATCCATCGGGAAGCGATGCTCAGCCGGGAACGGCGGGCTGTAATCATCGTGATAAATCAGCGGTAAAGGCATAGTGATTTCATGTAGGAGCGAGCGCCGGATCTTATCAGCGCGGTACACTGCCCGACAGATGAAAACCCGCGTAACCCATCGGAGGAGCCAGATGGAGCAAATTCAGGAACTCGAAAGCGCTCGTCTGCGTCTGCGTCCCTGGCGTGACACCGATTTGGCGGAGTTCGCTGCCATGTGCGCCGATCCGCAGGTCATGCGCTATTTTCCAAAGTCTCTGAGCCGTCTTGAAAGCGCCTCGGTGATTGGTCGTTTTCGTGGTCATTTTGCCGAACACGGCTATGGGTTTTGGGCGGTGGAACGCAAAGACACGGGTGCGTTTATTGGCTTCACGGGCCTGTCGCAGATCGGTTTCAAAGCGCATTTCGCCCCGGCTGTCGAGATCGGCTGGCGCCTGGACCCCAAACATTGGGGGGTGGGTTACGCCAGTGAGGCGGCGTGGGCGGTATTGCGTTGTGCGTTTGACCGGCTGGCGCTGGATCAAGTGGTTTCATTTACCACTGAGGCCAACGTGCCATCACAGAAAGTGATGCAAGCCATCGGCATGCAGCGTGATATGGCCGGTGATTTTGAACATCCGGGGTTGGAACCGGGTCATCCGTTAAGCAAGCATGTGCTCTATCGGATCAGCCGCGCTCAATGGCTGGAAACACTGCACGGATAAGCAGGCAAATGACTTTCAAGTTGTAGGTTAAGTGGCAAGTGCCAAATTTTTGTTGGCCGTCGCAACGTAGAGTGCGCCGGCATTGCTCTGTGTGAGGAAAATCTGAATGAGCCAAGTGTTGGATGATCTGGTCAACCTGCTGACCCTGGAACCGATTGAAGAGAACCTCTTTCGCGGCCGCAGTCAGGATTTGGGCTTTCGCCAGCTGTTCGGCGGTCAGGTGCTGGGCCAATCGCTGTCCGCCATGAGCCAGACGGTTGAAGACGCTCGGCACGTGCACTCGATGCACGGTTACTTCTTGCGCCCCGGTGATGCGGGACTGGCGGTGGTGTATCAGGTTGACCGTGTGCGCGATGGCGGCAGTTTCAGCACGCGTCGAGTGACGGCGATCCAGAAGGGCCAGCCGATTTTCACCTGTAGCGCCTCGTTTCAGTACGACGAAGGCGGCTTTGAGCACCAAACCACCATGCCCGACGTGGTCGGCCCGGAGAACTTGCCTTCCGAGCTTGAGATCACGCGTCAGCGCGCGCATTTGATCCCCGAAGCCATGCGCGAAAAACTGCTGTGTGCCAAGCCCATCGAGTTTCGTCCGGTGGTCGGTGAAGACCCGTTCAACCCCAAGGTCAGCGATCCGGTCAAATACGTGTGGTTTCGCGCCGATGGCGCATTGGCCGACACGCCAGCGCTGCACAAATACCTGCTGGCCTACGCCTCGGACTTCGGTTTACTGACCACCTCGCTGCTGCCGCACGGCAAAGGCGTATGGCAAAAAGACATGCAAGTGGCCAGCCTCGACCACGCGCTGTGGTTCCATGCGGACCTGCGTGCCGATGACTGGTTGCTCTACGCAATGGACAGCCCGTGGGCGGGCAACTCGCGCGGGTTCTCCCGTGGCAGCGTGTATAACCGGGCTGGCCAGCTGGTTGCGTCAGTGACACAAGAAGGTTTGATTCGCCATCGCAAGGACTGGGCATGACGCTTAAGAACATAAAACACTGGGTATTCGACATGGACGGCACGCTGACGGTGGCTGTGCATGACTTCAAGCTGATTCACCGTGAGCTGTGCATTGCGGACGACGAAGACATCCTCACCCACCTTGCGGGCTTACCGCCTGCTGAGTCGGCCGAGAAGCATGCCTGGCTGCTCGAACACGAGCGTGAACTGGCGCTTGCCTCGACGCCTGCGCCGGGCGCGGTGGAGCTGGTTCTTGATTTGCATGAGCGTGGTGTGCGCTTAGGGGTGTTGACCCGCAATGCCCAAGAGCTGGCGCGCATCACCCTTAAGGCGATTGGCCTGGAGCAATGCTTTGCGGCGCAAGACGTATTGGGGCGCGACAACGCTGCGCACAAGCCCGACCCGGACGGCTTGCTGCAATTGGCCAACGCGTGGGGCGTAACGCCTGCACAGATGGTGATGGTGGGGGATTTTCGCTTCGATCTTGAGTGTGGTCGTGCAGCGGGAGCCCGGACAGTGCTGGTCAACGTGCCGCAAAACCCGTGGCCCGAACTGACTGACTGGCACGCCAAAGACTGCTTTGAGCTACGGCGCTTATTGGCCTGACAGACTGGGAGCTTTTGATCTTGAAAGCTCACAGCCTGCGGGACTGTCCTACTGCCCAAACAATGCTTTTTGCCCCTCGGGCGAGGTGAACATCTGATCGCCGTTGTGCCCAACCCCCGGCACTTCAACCAAACGCTGGTGCAGCCCCTGCGGATGGCGCTGGGTTAAAGACGCGAAATAATTCTTGCCGCGGACCAGCCTGAAAGCCCCTTGAGCCTCTGCCTCGCAGCTTTTATCCAGCGCAGGGTGATTGGGGTCGATGTCGTTGGCACCCAATAGATAGGTGACGTCCCGCTCAACGTACGACGCTTCCAGCTGATGGTGTTTTTGCCCTTCGGCATAGGCAGGCAAGTCGTTGAGCCCGTACTTCCAGGTATTGAACCCAGGGCAGGTGGCAGCATCGAACGTCGCAACGGGCCGCTGTTTGGTGAGCCAGGCGTAACTTGACGGGTTGGCGATTACGTAGCGCACCTTGATCCCGTCGGCCTGCAACGCCTTGTCCGCCCGGGTGGTCAGCGCATAACGCTGTACCACTTGCGCACCGCCGGAATGCCCCGCAATCACCACCTCGCGCAAGGCCGGGAAACGCGTGCGGTCATTGAGCTGGTTGAGGATCTGATCCAGCGCAGTATACGAACTGAGGGGCGCAGGGCTGATGGCGGGCTGCCCGCCCATCCAGTCGTTCCCTTGCCAGCGCAACACCGCGTCCGGCAAGCGATGCCGCGTGTTATCGCGCTCATTTAAAAACTGTGGGGCGATAATCAGCGTGGTGGACAGCACCCCGGCTTGCGCCGCCGCTTGCTGCGCACTGTGCAAATACGTCTGGGCGTTGCGTAAACGTCCGTGAATCACAATCACTGCCCGTTGCACCTCAGGCAGAGGGTGCTGCCAGTCTTGACTTAAGCCAATGCTCAACTCGCCGGGGTTGAGCGCAAGGCGTTCAGGGCTAAGCGCTTTCACCCCGTGTTCAGCGGCCTGCGCCGTGGTGCAGGCGGCCAGTAACACGATCCATGACACCAAACCCCGTGCACCCATTTACAACCTCGCTGCCGAAAAGGTGTCGCATTGGTTGATGTTGCCCTGCGCAAAGCCGGTCTTGAACCATTTAACCCGTTGCGCCGAGGTGCCGTGGGTGAACGAGTCCGGCACCACACGGCCTTGCCCTTGTTGCTGCAAGCGATCATCGCCGATGGCGTTGGCCGCATTCAAGGCTGACTCGATATCCCCCGGTTCCAGCCAGTTCAAACGCTTTTGCGCCAAATTGGCCCACACCCCTGCCAGGCAGTCGGCTTGTAGCTCCTGACGTACCAGCAGGCCGCCGTCACCTTCCATGCGTTTACCTTGCTGACGGGCCATCTGCATCTTGGATGACACGCCCAGCAGCGTTTGCACGTGATGGCCTACTTCATGCGCGATCACATACGCCTGCGCGAACTCGCCGGCGGCTTGAAAGCGTTGAGCCATTTCCTGGAAGAAACTCATGTCCAGATAGACCTTTTGGTCGGCTGGGCAATAAAACGGACCGCTGGCCGATGAGGCGAAGCCGCACGCGGAGTTGATCTGGCCGCGAAACAGCACCAGCGTCGGGTCTTTGTAGGTTCGACCGGCCTGTTGAAACACCTGGCGCCAGGTGTCTTCGGTGTCGCCCAGCACGGCGCGCACAAACTCGGCTTGTTGGTCGTTGGCGGGGGGCGCATGCCCGGCTTGCTGAGTGACTTGCGGGGAGGATTGCTCGCCCAGTTGCCCGCTCAGTTGCCCGAGGATTTGCATCGGGTCCTGTCCGGTCAGCAGACCGAAGCCCACGATCACGACGACGGCGATCAAACTCAAGCCCTTGCCACCACCGATGCGCATCCCGCCGCCTCCGGTGCTTTGATCGCGCACGTCTTCCACGTTGTCGCTACGTCGGCCTTTTTTCCAAAGCATGGAGGTTTCCTCTGTAAATCTTGTTGGTAAGTGTTGTTGCTGAGTAGGAGCTGCGCCAGCCCGGTCGTCAGACGTTCTTCCAGTGACCGCAAAGTATGGCACTTAGTGCGCAGCCGTCGCAGAACTGAGTGGGCCTGCCTGCGCACGGGACGCTAATTTCAATTGAAAATCATTCTCGACAAAAAGTAAGATGGCGCCCCCTTCCTTCATGCGTCAGGGAGTCAGTTTGTCGGATATGGACCTCAAGGGCTTGTTCATCAAGCATGCCAGCACCCTGCGCGGGTATTTGGCGCGCAAGGTACGAGACCCGCAACTGGCTGCCGATCTGGTTCAGGAAAGTTTCCTGCGCATGGCCGAGCATGGGCGCAAACACACCATCGACAACTCCCCCGGCTACCTCTACCGCACGGCGCGCAACCTGCTGGTGGATCACATTCGTCAGGAAACCCGACGCAAAACAGACTCAGTGACCCATGAGGCATTGGCTCAAATCGAGGACGAACTGGCAGGGCTGGAGGCCCAGGCGATGGCTGAACAACAGCGCATGGCGTTAAAACAGGCATTGGCGCAGTTGCCTGAACGCACCCGGGAGATATTTAGGCTCAACCGGATCGAAGGCATGACCCACGCGGAAGTGGCGCGCCACCTTGAAATTTCTGACAGCTCAGTGCAAAAGCATCTGTCGAAAGCATTGGCTTATGTCATGCAGCGTTTGCAGTCGCCGGAGTCATAACTTTCCTACATGTCGACGAATGGTTTACTGAGAATCTTCAGGCAAGACGTCACTGCTTATACATAACGAGAAATTGAGATTCACACGTGAATAGCCAAGGCCCCGAACAGCAAACCATTACTGAGGCGGCCGCCGAGTGGGCGGTGCGCTTGCACGCGGGTGCGTTGAGTGAAGAGGCGCAGCTGCACCTGAGCCGCTGGCTGGCGGCCGATGAGCGCCACGCGCCAGCCTTGCACTTCGCACAACAGACGTGGGCCGCATTGGGCGAGTTGGCGCTAGAGCCTGACGGGGAGCAGACCGTGGCTCATCGTTTGCGTCCTGAATCGCCCCGCACGGTGCCTGCCTCAGTGGCTCGACGGCGTCGACCGTTGCGCAAGGTAGGGCGCGCTGTCGCGCTGTCCGTCCTCATCGCTGTAGCGTGGGTCAGTGGCCCGGGCTTGCTGGTGCACATGCAGGCGGACTATCAAACCGGCACCGGCGAGTTGCGCACGGTGCAACTGGATGACGGCAGCTCGGTTGAGCTGGATGCCTCCAGTGCAATCCGCATCGACTATGACACGCAGCAGCGGCGTATCAGCCTGTTGGCGGGGTCCGCCGTGTTTGATGTGGCGCCCATGGGCGAGGCCGAAAACCGGCCCTTTGTCGTGCAAAGCGCAGGAGGCCAAACCCAAGCCCTGGGCACACAGTTTGTAGTGGGGCGCGAGAGCGGCAATCAGGCTTGGGTTGGTGTGTTGCAACACAGTGTGGCAGTCAGCCTGCAAACACCTCCCGCCAACGGTGCAGCGAAATACGTGCTCAAAGAGGGGCAAAGCGCCCGTTACAGCCAGGCCGACGGTGTACAACCGTTGCCGGAGTTCGACCTGAGTGCTGCTACCGGTTGGCGACGTGGCGTGTTGGTTTTTGACCGCCAGCCGTTGGCGCAAGTGATTGAGCAACTCAACCGCTATCGCCCCGGTCAGATCGTATTGGCCAATCCCTCCTTGGCCAATCGGCAGGTTAGCGGCGTCTTCCGCCTTGAAATGCTCGACAGCGCGCTGCATACGCTCACCCGTGAACTGCACGTAAAACGCGTCGAAGTGGCGGGCCTCAGCCTGATTTATTGATCACCGTGCAGGCTGCGATTTTGTGGTTCTTAAAGGCCGCGGCCTGCCTGTTTCGCCCATTTGAAAATTAATCGCAAAAACCGTTACTGACTTTTCCCCTGTTGTTCGTCTTGCTATTGAGATTCATTCGCAAAGCAAATCGTGCACGCTTGGGGATAACAATAATGGTGTTCAATCAGCGCAAAGGTATCGGGGCCGTAAGCCGGTTAGCCTTTGCAGTTCATGTCGGTGTATTCGCATTGTTAGCCGTGCAAGCGCCGCTACAGGCCGCGCAAACAGTCAGCAGTGCGGTCCGGCAAGCGTTTATAGCCTTCCATATCCCGGCGCAGCCGCTGGACAAAGCGGTACTGCAATTCGCCGAACAGGCGGGTTTGCAGGTGCTGTTCGACACCCAGATGTTGCAAGGCCTGCACGCTCAAGCGCTCAAAGGCGACTTCGGGGTTCAGGAAGGTCTGGCGCGACTGGTGGGCAATAACCCGATTGAATACCGTTTTACCGGTGAGCGCCAAGTCACCCTAACCCGTGTGAGCGGCGACCTAAAAGGCGCGCTGGCACTGGGCACCACGTCAATTTCTGCCAGTGAGGCCGAAGGCAATAGCGCGGATTGGGTGTACCAGACCCCCGAAGCGGTGTCGGTGATTACCAGCGAGCAAATCAACAAGCGCGCGCCACGCCACACGGCTGACATGCTGGAAGAAACCCCGGGCGTGTACACCGCCGTGGACCAGCGTGACCCTGGGCTGTCAGTCAATATTCGCGGATTGCAGGACTATGGCCGGGTCAACATGAACGTGGATGGCATGCGCCAGAACTTCAACGTTAACGGCCACCAGCATCGCAATGGCGTGATGCTGATCGACCCGGAAATGATCTCCAGCATCGAAATCGAAAAGGGCTCTCAGTCCGGGATGGGCGGTGCGGCGGTACTGGGCGGGATCGCCACCTTCAACACCCTCCAAGCCAGCGAGTTCCTCAAAGACGGCAAAGAGTTTGGCGGCCGTATTCGTGCGGGCAGCGGCATTGGTGAAATGGGCAACGGCACCTACTTCAACGGCGGTGGAGTCTTTGCCTTCGGTAACGACATCGGTGACGTCCTGTTTGCCTACAGTGAGCGTCACTTCGGTAACTACCGCAGCGGTCGGCAGAACGCCGATAACCTGGGGCGTGAAATCAGGGTCAAGCAATCACGTCGTGAAGCCTGGAATGACTGGCTGAAAAGTGAAGTGGGGGATGCCGGCAGTGTGACGCGCTCGCAGATGGCCAAGTTCGGGCTCAACCTGGCGAACGATCAGCGCGTGCAATTCACTTACTTGAACACCGACAGCGACAGCAATGACTCGTGGACCTACGCCACCTCTGACCAGAAGGGTTACGACTATGTGCGCCACAGCAAAAACAATTTGGGCACCGTCAACTACGCCGTTGACTACAGCTTTAACCCGGACAACGAGCTGATTGATTTCAAGAGCAAGCTGTATTTCGTCAGCACGGAGCTTGTTCGTGCCAACGCCCGGCATAACGCCACGCCCGATAACGCCTTTGGTGCTTACAAGGATCGGTTTCGTACCGACACCTGGGGCCTGCAAGCCCAGAACACGTCGCTGTTCAACTTCGACACCTTCGGCCAGTTGAACTGGACCTATGGCCTGGAAATGTATCAGGACACCTTCAAGCCCAAGACCGGCAAAGTCGCCGCTAAAAATGAAGTCACCCTGCCTTATATCGAGGGTGCTGACCCTGCGGGCAAGCGGGGCATGGCCAGCCTGTTCAGCAACCTGCAATACGACTATGACGGTTGGCTGACCGTCAGCGGTGGTCTGCGTTATGACCGTTACCGGCTTGAAGGCGAAACGGGCATGACCCAGTACCGCAAAAAAGTCATCCGCCACCAAAACGGCGTAGAAGTGATCGGCAGTGGTCCGGCCGTGCGGACTGAAAACGTCTATGACATAGATCGTACTCAAGGTCAGTTTTCCCCCACCTTCGGCCTGGCAATCAAGCCGGGCGTGGACTGGTTGCAGCTCTACACTCACTGGGGCAAGGGCTGGCGCCCACCCGCCGTGACGGAAGTGTTCATGACCGGTCGCCCCCATGGCGGTAATGCGCCTGAGCGGGTATTCCCCAACCCGTTTCTAAAGCCTGAAGAGTCCCGCGACTGGGAAGTTGGTTTTAATATTTTTAAAGAGTCTTTGTTTTTCAATAATGACCGGTTAGGCATGAAAGTGTCTTACTTTGATAGCCGCGTCAAAAACTTTTCGTTTATGCAATACGGCATCATGCTGCCCGAAGAAACGGCATCGGGTAATTTTGGGGACCTGGCCTACGTTAATAGTTTGAGTGACACAAACTTTCGAGGGGTTGAGTATCAACTCAACTATGACATGGGGCGTATGTACACCAATCTCAGTTATACGCACATGATCGGGAGTAACGACTTTTGTTCTAAAAACTACTTCATGGGCGGCGCCAAGAAGTTTGGGAAAAGGCTAAAGAGTAGCTATGAACGTTTCCAGTTACCTAATGGACGGTGGAGTTTACGTTCGGTGCATGAAACTGAATGGCTGGATGATGATGACCGCAACAATAAGGTCAGTTGCGGCGGTGTGATGGGGGCTGCTGCCTACATGCCGGCAGACCGTGGTTCATTGACCGTGGGTGCGCGGTTCCTTGAGCGACGTCTGGATACGGGAGTTCGTTTGCGTTACAGCCCCGGTAATGGATCGGATATTAATACCCATAACTATGCCAACCTTGAGCAAGCGACGTGGCCCAAGTACAGCGTGTATGACCTGTATGCCAGCTACTGGGCAACCGATGCCTTGAACCTCACGCTGGTGTTGGAAAACGCCACGGACGAGGCCTATTTCGTGGCCATGGGCGATGCCAATAACTTGAGTTTGGCGCGTGGCCGCACCCTGAGTGGCATGCTGGAATATAAGTTCTAACGTCGCAGACGCAATTTAAAAAGTTTTTGTTCATGTCGAGCAAAAGGCGCACTCGAATGCGCGGTATTACTAACTCTCCAAGGAAAAGGTTTAGGTATGACTATTTCAATTACTTACAATTCTGCATTTGGTGCATTCTCTGTTCAGGATGCTTTGAGTGCATGGTCGACCGGGTTTAATACTGCCGGTCATGGCACGGGTAATACGGGGGGCTTTAATACCGGAGGGCGTGCAATGAGCGGCGAACAATATGCCACCCACGGTGCCAATAGCTCGGACTATGCATTTATTGCCGGCAGCGACACCGATAACGGCCTGAATTATGTATTCAATCCGAAAATCTCCCCTGGCGATAACATGAACCATTATCTGTGGGGTGAGTTGGATACCGTGACTTTGGGCTCGGGTCTAAATGGAGGCAATGGCGCCCATTTTGGTCTGGATGACTTCACGGCTTCCTTCAACGGCCTCGACCTCTCCGCCGCCAGCGACGCAGGCCGTGCAGGCAACGCCGTACAGGACGTGATCTACGGCTTGATGAAAGGCAACGTTGCGGGTCTGGAAGGTGCACTCAACAACCTGCTGAGTGAGTTTGGCCTGTCTACCGAATCCACCTTCGACGATTTGGCAGCGGCTGGCCTGGCTCACGCCGATGCACCGCTGGCGGCCGACATCGGTCTGGTGGGTGTGCAAGACGTGGCCCAAGACTGGGCGTTGGCGGCGTAACACCCGCCTGGTTCTTGTCGTTGCTGCCCAACGCTGAAGGCGCCATACGCTGGAGCGACCTTCGCGCCTGACGCAGCCACTGCAAGAGCACCGTTATGCCGCGCACGCTCCCCCCGGTGTGCGCGGTTTTGTTGGTTCTTCGCTCACGGAATACCTTCATGACCCGGCCCAAAGCCCACGTCGCCAATGAGATGCTGGCTGCCTTGACGGCCTACAAGCGTGCATTTTTCAACATCGGGCTGTTTTCGGCCGTGATCAACTTACTGATGCTGGCACCGGCGCTGTACATGTTGCAGGTGTACGACCGGGTGCTGGCGTCGGGCAATCAAATGACCCTGTTGATGCTGACGCTGATGATCCTCGGCCTGTTTGGCCTGATGGGCGCGTTGGAATGGGTGCGTAGCCAGGTGGTGATCCGCCTCGGCACGCAAATGGACATGCGCCTGAATCAACGGGTGTACGACGCGGCCTTTGAAGCGCAGTTACGCACCGGTAGCCCGGCCGCCGGGCAGGCACTGAACGACCTGACGAGCTTGCGCCAGTTTGCCACCGGTCATGCGTTGTTCGCCTTTTTCGATGCGCCGTGGTTTCCGGTGTATCTGTGCGTGATTTTCATGTTTAGCCCCTGGCTCGGGTTATTGGCGCTGGGTGGCGCCGTGGTGCTGATGGCGCTGGCGTGGATCAATCAGCGGGTGTCGCGAGGTCCGTTGAAAGCCGCCAGTGAACTCTCGGTCGAGGCGACGCAACAGGCCAGCGCGCACCTGCGCAACGCCGAAGCGATAGAGGCGATGGGCATGCTCGACACGTTGCGCGGGCGTTGGCTGGCGCAGCACACCGCGTTTTTGGCGCAGCAGAACCTGGCCAGCGAAAAGACTGCGACCGTCACGGCCTGGTCCAAAGGTGTGCGTTTGGCCCTGCAATCGCTGGTGCTCGGGCTGGGTGCATGGCTGGCGGTGCAAGGGCAAATCACGGCGGGGATGATGATTGCGGGTTCCATCCTCATGGGCCGGGTGCTTGGCCCTATCGATCAATTGATTGGCGTCTGGAAGCAATGGACCTCAGCTCGTCTGGCCTATCAACGCCTCGAAGCCCTGCTGCATGCCCATCCCCCGCGCGCCGCGCGCATGGCGTTGCCTGCGCCACGCGGTGAATTGTCTGTCGAGCACTTGGGGGCCAGTGCGCCGGGTACGCGCCGCGCCACGCTGGCCAACCTGAGCTTTAACCTGCCGGCCGGGCACGTGCTGGGGATCATTGGGCCTTCGGGCTGCGGTAAATCCACGCTGGCGCGGTTGCTGGTGGGTGTCTGGCAACCGCTGAGCGGCAAAGTACGACTGGATGGCGCCGATCTAGCGCAATGGGACAAGCACCAACTCGGGCCGTATCTGGGCTATTTACCACAGGACATCCAGCTGTTTGCCGGGACCATCGCGCAAAACATCGCCCGCTTCGCAGAGGTGGACGCCGACAAGGTATTGGCCGCGGCGCAAATGGCCGGGGTGCATGCGCTGATTCTGCAACTGCCCGAAGGGTACGAAACCCGCCTCGGCGAGGGGGGTGCCGGGTTATCGGGGGGGCAGAAACAACGTATCGGTCTGGCACGGGCCCTGTATGGCTTGCCCGCGGTAATCGTGCTCGATGAGCCTAATTCCAACCTGGATGAAGCGGGAGAACAGGCGTTGTTGCAGGCCATTACCCACCTCAAATCCCTTAAGCGAACGTTGATTTTGATTACTCACAAACCCAATGTCCTGACCCTCACGGACCAACTGTTGATCCTGCGCGACGGGCAACTGCAAGCTTTTGGTCCAACAGCCAAGGTGCTCGGTACACCCGCACCGGTCAAAGCCCCTGCGCCGAAACCGGCGATGAATGTGAGTTACCACCTTGGCACGGCGCAGGCGGGTAAAGCATGAGCCGTTCAAACGTAAAACCGGTGGACAGCAACGTATTGCAACTGGACGACACCCGTTATTCGCGCCTGGGCTGGCTGCTGATGCTCGGGGGATTTGTCGGGTTTTTAGGGTGGGCGGCCTTCGCCCCTTTGGACAAAGGCGTCGCCGTGTCAGGCAAAGTCATGGTGTCGGGCCACCGCAAAGTGGTGCAACACCCCACGGGCGGGATCGTTGAACGAATTGATGTGCGCGATGGCGACAAGGTCACGGCCGGGCAGGTACTGATCCGCCTTAAGGAGACGCCGCTGCTGGGTCAGGCGCAATCGTTGCGCAGCCAGTTTTATGGCGCGCTGGCCAGTGAGGCACGACTCAATGCCGAGGGCGATGGTGCTGCGAATGTGACCTTTCAACCTCAGTTGCTGACGCTCAAGAACGACCCTGAAATTGCGTCAAACCTGGCGTTGCAACGGCAGTTGTTCAGCAGTCGGCGTCAGGCGTTACTGCTCGATCAGCAGGGCATAGGTGAAAGCATTGCGGGTGCCGAGGCGCAATTGCGTGGGGTGCGAGACTCACAGGCCAATAAAGTGCTGCAACGCAGCGCCCTCACCGAGCAATTGGCGGGCCTGCGCGAACTGGCCCGTGATGGCTACATCCCGCGCAACCGCCTGCTAGACAGTGAGCGCGTGTATGCGCAAGTACTGGGTTCGATCAGCGAAGACTACGGCCGTATCGGGCAATTACAGCGTCAAGTTCAGGAAATGCGTCTTAAAATTCGTCAACTGGCCGAGGAGTACCAGAAAGAGGTGCGCACGCAATTGGCTGAGACCCGTGTACGCACCCAAGACCTGCGTAACCGGCTGGCCTCGGCAGAGTTTGAACTGGCCAACAGCCAACTGCGCGCCCCGGCATCCGGCATCGTTGTGGGGCTGGACGTGTTTACCGAAGGCGGCGTGATCAAACCTGGCCAGGCATTAATGGAAATCGTGCCCCAAGGCGAGCCTTTGCTGGTCGAAGCACGAGTGCCGGTTGAGCTGGCAGACAAGGTTCACGCAGGGTTGCCGGTTGAGCTGATGTTCTCTGCTTTCAGCCAAAGCACCACACCGCGGGTGGCGGGCGAAGTCACGCTGGTGTCGGCGGACCGTCAAGTGGATGAACGCACCGACGAGCCGTATTACACCTTGCGTGCCCAAGTCAGTGAAGCCGGTATGGCGCAACTGGCCGGGTTGCAGATTCGCCCCGGCATGCCGGTAGAAGCCTTTGTCCGTACAGGCGAGCGCTCGATGCTCAATTACTTGTTCAAGCCGTTGCTCGACCGTACGCACATGGCGATGGTGGAGGAATGAGCGCGCGTCGATTGAGTGCTGCCTTATTGATCGTCTGCGTGATCTCGACGGGATCGGCTCACGCGTTGGGTTTACTGCAAGCGTACGACTTGGCGGTGCATAACGATCCGACCTTTCAGGCCGCGATCCAAGAACGGGCGGCAGGGGAGGAGAACCGCGCTCTCGGTCGTTCCGCGTTGTTGCCTACGTTGACGTGGAACTACACCAACTCGCGTAACGACTCTGAAGTGACCCAGGCCAGCACCCGTACAGACCGCGATTACCGCAGCTACGCTTCGACTCTGACCTTGCAACAACCGCTACTGGACTACGAAGCGTATGCCCGCTTGCGACAAGGTGCGGCGCAGGCATTGTTTGCCGATGAGCGTTTTCGCAGTAAAAGCCAATACCTGTTGGTGCGGGTATTGAGTGCCTACAGCCAGGCGTTGTTGGCGCAGGAGCGCATTGAACTGAGCCGGGCGCAGAAGCGGGCCTTTGCCGAGCGCTTGCAACTCAATCAGCGCTTGCTCAAAGGTGGCGAAGGCACGCGCACCGATGTGCTGGAAACCCAGGCACGCCTGAGCATGGCCGTGGCGCAAGAGATCGAGGCGCAAGACGACCAGGACGTTGCCTTGCGTGAGTTGGAGGCGATGCTCGGTGAGCCGTTACAAGTGGATCAACTTGATCCGTTGGTGGCGCATTTCAATATTCAGCCGCTGGAGCCTCAGCGGTTTGAAAACTGGCGCGAGTTGGCACTGGCCAATAACCCTGAACTGGCGTCGCAGCATCATGCACTGAATTCGGCTGAGTACGAAGTGGAGCGTAAGCGTGCCGGGCATTTTCCTAAACTCAGCCTGTACGCCAGCAGTCGACAGACCAGCTCGGATTCTGAAAGCACCTACAACCAGAAGTACGACACCAACAGCGTGGGCATTCAACTGAGCGTGCCGTTATTTGCGGGCGGCTCGGTATCAGCATCGACGCGTCAGGCGGCGCGGCAATTGTCCCAGGCGCAGTACGAACTGGACGCGCAGACGGCGACAACATTGGTAGACCTGCGCAAGCAGTTCAATCTCAGCAGCAGTGCGGCGGCCAAAGTCCGGGCTTATGAAATGGCAGTGGAGTCAGCCAGTGCGCTCGTGCAAGCAACGTACAAAAGCGTACGCGGTGGTGAGCGGGTCAACCTGGATGTGCTGGATGCCGAGCAGCAGTTGTTCAGTGCCAAACGCGACTTGGCCGAGGCGCGGTACGCCTACTTGCTGGCGCGTGTGCAACTCAGGTACTACGCGGGGTTATTGAACGAAGGAGATTTGCAGCAAATGGCGGGCTATTTTCAACGATCTTGAAGGGTGCAGAGCGCTTGCGTGAAGCAAGCGCGCACCTACAGGATCCGCGTAAAACCCTGCGAGCACGATGTATCAGATATGCCGCAGTGGTCAGATGAACGACCGCTACGCGCATCGCAGCCTCGTGCCTCGCCAGCGTCTACAAAGCACGCAGCCCCGTCACGTTTGGAAGACAGAAAATGTAGCCGCTGACGAGGCACGAGGCTGCGATCGGGCGCGTAGTGGCCGTAAAGCCATTCTCGATCTGGTGTAACAGGTACACCGCGCTTATCAGCCTCGCGAAGCGTTTACCGGCGAACCAACAACACACCCGATTCCATGTGGTGCGTCCACGGGAATTGGTCAAACACGGCACAACGCTCAATGCGGTGAGTGTCATGCAGTTGAGCGATGTTTTCGGCCAGGGTCAGCGGGTTGCATGAGATGTACAGGATATTGTCGAAGCGACGGGTCAGCTCGCAGGTGTCCGGGTCCATGCCTGCGCGCGGCGGGTCAACAAAGACGCTCCCGAAGTCGTAGCTTTTCAGGTCAATGCCGTGCAAGCGGCGGAACGGACGCACTTCATTCAGGGCTTCAGTCAACTCTTCGGCCGACAAGCGCACCAGGGTGACGTTATCCACAGCGTTGTCGCTAAGGTTGTTCAGTGCGGCATATACCGAGGTCTTGCTGATTTCGGTGGCCAGCACTTTGCGCACACGGGTGGCCAACGGCAAGGTGAAGTTGCCGTTGCCGCAATACAACTCCAGCAGGTCATCCGCCCGTTCGCCCAAAGCGTCGTACGCCCAATTGAGCATCTTCTGGTTGACCGTGCCATTAGGCTGAGTGAAGGCGCCTTCCGGTTGTTGATAACTGAAGACACGGCCAGCGACTTCGAGCTTTTCTACGACGTGATCGCGACCAATGACGATACGCTTGCCCTTCGAGCGGCCAATGACACTGATGTCGAGGTCTTTGGCCAGTTGCTCGGCGGCCGTTTGCCAGTGCTCGTCCAGCGGGCGGTGATAGCACAAGGTGACCATCGCATCGCCCGCCAGCGTGGTTTGGAACTCGACCTGAAACAGCTTGTGGCTCAGGGCCGAGCTGGCTTTCCAGGCGGCCTTGAGCTGTGGCATCAGTTGATTGATGCGCAGGCTGGCAATCGGGAAGTCTTCGATCAGGA
Organism: Pseudomonas sp. TAA207; assembly: GCF_001529285.1. Classification (NCBI taxonomy): domain Bacteria; kingdom Pseudomonadati; phylum Pseudomonadota; class Gammaproteobacteria; order Pseudomonadales; family Pseudomonadaceae; genus Pseudomonas; species Pseudomonas sp. TAA207. The sequence continues at coordinate 203,437 of NZ_LLWJ01000067.1, forward strand.
TTGGCGTACGTTTATCTTCTGGGGCAAACATCGCGTAGTGACGCTCGCCACCTTCGCGCCACAAGCGGAACTCGGCGCGCAGGCGGAAGTTTTTCAATGGCGAATCGAACACTTGAGGTTCTGGCGCATCGAACGGCGCCAGCAACTCGCGCAGGCGGTTGGCCTTGGCCTCCAGTTCTACGGCGTAAGTAGCAGAATCAAACGGCAAGGCACTCATGCGTTAAACCAACCCAACTTGACCACGAACAGAACCGACAGAATGATCAGCGGCGCGTTCAGCTCGCGTGCGCGGCCCGACAGCAACTTGATCACGGTCCAGGAAATAAAGCCGAAGGCGATGCCGTTGGCAATGGAGTATGTAAACGGCATTGCCAGTGCGGTGATGACCACCGGCGCGGCGACGGTCACGTCATCCCATTCGATTTCAGCCAGGCCACTCATCATCAATACGGCCACGAACATCAGGGCAGGCGCGGTGGCGAATGCCGGTACGCTGGCCGCCAGTGGCGAGAAGAACAGGGCCAGCAAGAACATGATGCCGACCACGATGGCAGTTAAACCGGTACGGCCACCGGCGCTCACGCCCGCTGCCGACTCGATGTAGCTGGTGGTGGTCGAGGTGCCGAGCAGTGAACCGGCCATGGCCGCCGTGCTGTCAGCGATCAGGGCACGGCCCATTTTCGGCATGTGGCCGTCTTTGCCCATCAGGCCCGCGCGCTTGGCAACCCCGATCAGGGTGCCGGAGTTGTCGAACAGGTCGACGAACAGGAAGGCGAAAATTACGCTGACCAGCCCGATGTCCAGCGCACCCTTGATGTCCAGTTGCAGGAAGGTGGGGGCCAGCGAGGGCGGCATCGACATCACGCCACCGAACTCGGTCACGCCCATGACGATGGAGGCCACGGTCACGCCCAGAATGCCGATCAGCACGGCGCCGCGTACTTTCATGGCTTCAAGTGCCACGATCAGGGCAAAGCCCAGCGAGGCGAGAATGACTTTGGGTTGGGTCAGGTCGCCCATGCCGACCAGCGTGGCCTTGTTGGCCACCACGATGCCGGCGTTACCCAGTGCGATCAGCGCCAGGAACAAGCCGATACCGGCTGCAATCGCCGAGCGCAGGGGCAGCGGAATGCTGTTAATGATCCATTCGCGGATGCGGAAGATCGACAACAGAAAGAACAGCACAGCAGAAATGAAGACCGCACCCAGCGCCACTTGCCAGGTGTGGCCCATATGCAGCACCACGGTATAAGTGAAGAAGGCGTTCAGGCCCATGCCCGGTGCCAATGCAATCGGGTAGTTGGCGATGATGCCCATGATTGCTGAGCCGATGGCGGCCGCCAGACAGGTCGCGACAAACACCGCGCCTTTATCCATGCCGGTTTCGCCCAGAATGCTCGGGTTGACGAACAGGATGTAGGCCATTGCCAGAAACGTGGTGATACCCGCAAGAATCTCGGTCCGCACGTTGGTGTTGTGTGCCTTGAGTTGAAACAGCCTTTCCAGCATGCCAGTCCCCGTGGCGCCCCAGGCGCCGTAATTAAATCGTGTTCAACAGCAAAGCACAGACTTTGAACGCCTGAAGATTTTCTGTCTGTCGGAAAAAGCCGCGCATCATACCAGCAGCTTCGACGTATGGCTGCTTTGGTTTTGGTGTGGGCCGATGTTTTGTAACGTGCAGGTGACAGGCATACTGTGTGCCAGTTTTTCGGGGGACATATGACGCGCACATTTAAATTCGTTTTAGCTTGTTTCAGCCTGTTTATGAGTGTGGGTTTAAGCGCTGCGCCAGCGACCCGGCTGGACAGCATTGAAATCCTGCGGGTGACGTCTGTTACGGGCGCTGACGAGGAGGTAGGCAGCAATACGCGTACTGTGCGCGAGCACCACGGTTCAGACGTGCGCGTCTATGTACTGGAGCGCGGCTATGGCAACCCTCAGCCCAATGTGACGTTCAACGGCCAAAGGTTGAGAGGCGAAAGCGCCCCGGTATGCAACCAGGCCGAAGGTTTGGTGGTGTGCAATGGTGCAGGAAGCACCGTTGGTTACCTTCACACCTTCACGTTCAGTAACACCGATGGCGGCAGGTTTGAGTTCAGTAACGTTTCGTTGGTGCCGCCGCATGACCGGCTCAGCGCCAGCCTCGATATACGGTAGTCGCTGCCGCAGGCTGCGAAGCACCGTTTTTTTCCAACACGGCGCGATCTCTTAAAGTCCCCTCAATCCGTAATCCCCATTCGCAGCCCGCGCATAAGGGGATTACGGATTTTTGTCTTCGACCATGCGGTCGCGATTAGCCAGCCCGGGGAACAGTTTTATCCACAGCCCGGTCACCACCAATGTGCCGATGCCGCCCAGCACCACGGCCGGCACGGTGCCCAACCAGTGGGCGGTGGCCCCTGACTCAAACTCACCGAGCTGATTCGAGGCGCCGATAAACAGGCCATTGACTGCGCTCACGCGGCCACGCATTTCATCCGGGGTTTCGAGCTGCACAAACGAGGCGCGGATCACCATGCTGATCATGTCCGCTGCACCCAGCACTACCAGCACCGCCATTGAAAACCAGAATGAGGTCGACAACCCGAACGCGATGGTTGCGACCCCAAATACACCGACAGCCGTGAACATGATGCGCCCGACCTTGCGCTCCACGGGGAACCGCGCAAGCCACAACGACATTAACAGCGCACCCACGGCAGGGGCTGAGCGCAACATGCCCAGGCCCCAAGGCCCAGTGAGCAGAATGTCTTTGGCAAATACCGGCAACAGCGCCGTTGCCCCGCCCAGTAGCACGGCAAACAAGTCCAGAGAGATGGCGCCGAGCACATCAGGGCGACTGCGGATGAAACGAATCCCACCCAGTAGTGAGTCCAGCGTGGCTTTGCCTTTATTAAGCGCGGCCTGACGGGCTGGCAGGTTGCTCATCAGCAATGCGGCAATCAGGTACAGCGCCACCGAAGGGCCATATACCCACACACTGCCAAAGGCGTACAGCAACCCGCCAAACGCCGGGGCAATAATGGTTGCCGATTGTTGTGCTGCCTGCGCGGCAGCGACCGCCCGTGGAAACAGGCTCACCGGTACGATGGAAGGCAAGAGTGCTTGTGTGCTCGGCATCTCGAATGAACGTGCACTGCCCAGCAAAAACGCCAGGATGAAGATCATTTCCCGCGTGACATGGCCCGTAGCGCTGCTGATGGCCAGCGTCAGCGCAATCATGCCTTGCAGGGTTTGGCATAACGCCGCCACCTTGCGCCGGTCATAGCGATCCGCCACATGCCCGGTGTGCAGCATAAACATGACGCGCGGTGCGAACTCGATCAGCCCGACCCAGCCAAGGTCCATCACATTGCCGGTGAGTTGATAGAGGTTCCAGCCGATGGCCACAGTCAGCATCTGAAACGCACTGGCGGTGAAAATACGCGCAAACCAAAAGGCGATGAACGGTCGGTGATGGCGAAGCAACAAGGGCGGGGAGGTCATCTAAAAGCCGTGAGTGCTGGCAAGGGAGATCGCGAGATTATCATTAATCTGTAACAAAGAATGACGCGGAGAAGGTGTCTGAAAGCTGACAGACGGTACGGCGCAAAGGGCGGGTTATCGATTACCTATCGTTCCTGCAAAGGTCTATTCCGGGGCCTGGGACAACCTGTCACGCGACAACAAACCACATTAGCCGCCTGCCCGGAATGGACTACTCTTTCAGCAATGCTTGATCCAGATCAAAACGTCTCGTGTTTTATCTGGAATGGCCAGCCGGCCAGATCCCCTTTGCGCTGTGGTTAAAAGAGCGAACGCTGATTCGCTGTGGCCAGAGCCTGCGGGACAGTTGGATACAGGCGCCGTGCCCGTGTCCTGAACGACCTGATACCTGATAGAGGAAGGCTTATGTTCGGTTTGGAGGCTTTAGATCTCGCCCGAATTCAGTTCGCGTTTACCGTTTCGTTTCACATCATTTTCCCCGCCATCACCATCGGTCTCGCCAGTTATCTCATGGTGCTCGAAGGGATGTGGCTGAAAACCCGTGACGACACGTACCGCGATCTGTATCACTTTTGGTCGAAAATTTTCGCTGTCAATTTTGGTATGGGCGTGGTTTCCGGTCTGGTCATGGCTTATCAGTTCGGTACCAACTGGTCACAATTTTCCGACTTCGCAGGGGCGGTGACCGGGCCTCTGCTGACGTATGAAGTGCTCACGGCCTTCTTCCTTGAAGCCGGTTTTCTGGGCGTCATGCTCTTTGGCTGGAACCGCGTGGGCCGAGGGATGCACTTCTTCTCGACCGCGATGGTAGCCTTGGGCACATTGGTCTCCACGTTCTGGATTCTGGCGTCCAACAGCTGGATGCAGACCCCGCAAGGTTTTGAAATCATCGATGGCCGTGTGATCCCGGTGGATTGGCTGGCGGTGATCTTCAACCCTTCGTTCCCGTACCGTTTGGCGCACATGGCGACCGCTGCGTTTGTTGCGACCGCGTTCTTTGTCGGTGCATCCGGTGCCTGGCACTTGCTGCGAGGTCGTAACACGCCCGCCATTCGTCGTATGTTTTCCATGGCGATGTGGATGGCCCTGGTGGTTGCGCCGGTTCAGGCGTTTATCGGTGATGCTCACGGTCTGAATACTCTTGAGTATCAGCCGGTGAAAATCGCGGCTATTGAAGGCCACTGGGAAAACAAGCCCGGCGAGCCTACGCCGCTGATCCTGTTTGGCATCCCGAACATGAAAACCGAAACCACCGATTACAAGGTTGAAATTCCTTACCTCGGCAGCTTGATCCTGACCCACAGCCTGGACAAACAAATCCCGGCGATGAAGGACTACCCGGCCGCCGACCGTCCCAACTCGACCATCGTGTTCTTTACCTTCCGCATCATGGTTGCGCTGGGCATGATCATGATCTTCATCGGACTGTGGAGTGTGTGGCTGCGCAAGCGTGGCACGTTGTACGAGAACCGTTGGTTCTTGCGCCTAGTGTTGTGGATGGGGCCGTCGGGGCTGATCGCGATTCTGGCGGGCTGGTTCACCACTGAGGTGGGTCGCCAACCGTGGGTGGTGTACGGCTTGATGCGCACCGCAGATGCCTCGTCTAACCACAGCGTGACGCAGATGAGCATCACCTTGATCATGTTTGTGGTGGTGTACTTCTCACTGTTTGGTGTGGGGCTGGGTTACATGATGCGCCTGGTGCGCAAAGGCCCGATCACCCATGAAGGTGATGCACACCCCTCCGGTGGTCCAGGCCAGCAACGCACGCCTGCCCGTCCTTTGTCTGCTGCCCATGAGGGTACAGAAGAAGGCCACAGCGACAGCCTGAATAAGGGGAATTGAGTCATGGGTATTGATCTGCCACTTATCTGGGCAATCATCATCATCTTCGGGATCATGATGTACGTGGTGATGGATGGTTTCGATCTCGGGATCGGCATCCTCTTTCCGTTCATCAAGGGCGAGCAAGATCGCGACGTGATGATGAATACCGTTGCCCCCGTTTGGGACGGTAACGAAACCTGGCTGGTATTGGGGGGCGCGGCGTTGTTTGGCGCCTTCCCACTGGCCTATTCGGTAGTGTTGTCAGCGTTGTATCTGCCATTGATGTTGATGCTGATTGGCTTGATTTTCCGCGGCGTGGCTTTTGAGTTTCGCTTCAAGGCCCGTGCCGAGAAGCGTCATATCTGGGACAAGGCGTTCATCGGCGGCTCGGTGGCGGCGACCTTTTTCCAAGGGGTGGCGCTGGGTGCCTTCATTGACGGCATCCCGGTGGTCAACCGCCAGTATGCCGGCGGTGGACTGGACTGGCTGTCGCCCTTCACTGTGTTTTGCGGGATTGCGCTGATCGTGGCGTACGCTTTGCTGGGCTGCACGTGGCTGATCATGAAAACCGAGGGCCACCTGCAAGCGCGCATGCACAAACTGGGTCGCCCGCTGGCACTGGCTGTGCTGGTATTGATGGGCGTTGTCAGCCTGTGGACACCGTTGGCGCATTCAGACATCGCCGCGCGCTGGTTTACCTTGCCTAACCTGTTCTGGTTCTTGCCGGTGCCGATTCTGGTGTTGGTGACGATGTATGGCCTGCTTAAAGCGATTGCCCGCAATGCCCATTACACGCCGTTTCTGTTGACCCTGGTGTTGATCTTCTTGGGTTACAGCGGTTTGGGCATCAGCTTGTGGCCGAACATCATCCCGCCCTCGATTTCAATCTGGGACGCGGCCGCGCCGCCGCAAAGCCAGGGTTTCATGCTGGTGGGGACCTTGTTCATCATCCCGTTCATTCTGGGTTACACCTTCTGGAGCTACTACGTGTTCCGCGGCAAGGTGACCCACGAAGACGGCTACCACTAGACGTGCCTGCTGCGGCCTGAGGGCCGCAGCCATTTCCTTCAGAGGAGTGCCTGAACATGGCTGGAAAAGATTATCTAAACGACGTGCAAGAGTGCGAGAAAAAGCCGCTGTGGCAACGCATTGGCTGGTTGCTGGTGATCTGGACCGCCAGCGTGGCGAGCCTGGCGGTGTTTGCCATGCTGGTCCGTTTGTTCATGTCGGCGGCGGGTATGAAAACCCACTGATCAGGCAGCCACCGACTTCCCATCCCGTTGCCTTGCAGCACGGATTTATAACCCGCTTCGGCGGTTTTTTTTTACCTCGGCTGCCGGCAACGCCGTAGTCGCTGCGCGGGGCAAAGGCTGCGATGGGTCACAACCTTACTTCGCAGCCTTCGTGCGTGGGTTGCCACTAAAGGCATCAGCGTTTATTTGCGCGCTTTCAGAATCACGAACTTGGGCGTGGCGGCCACTTGTTCTACGCCGCGAAACAGCTTGGCCAGCTTGCTGTGGTAGCCCAAGTGGCGGTTGCCGACGATATACAGCGCGCCTCCAACCACCAACGCCTCGCGGGCTTGGTGGAACATGCGCCACGCCAGAAAGTCGCCCACCACTTGCTGCTGATGAAACGGCGGGTTGCACAGCACCACGTCCAGAGACTGGGGTTCCTGGCCTGCCAAACCGTCATCAGCCCGCACGATCACGTCGCGATCGCCCAATGCCGCCTGCCAGTTTTCACGGGCCGATTGCACTGCCATAAACGACTCATCGACCAGTGTGTAATGAGCATCCGGGTTGTTCAGTGCGCTGGCGATGGCCAATACGCCATTGCCACAGCCCAAATCGGCCACCCGCGCTGCACCCAGGTTTTTTGGCAGATGCGGGAGGAAGGCGCGAGTGCCGATGTCCAGGCCTTCCCGGCAGAACACGTTGGCATGGTTGAGCAGTTCAATGGCTGGCTCATCCAGGTGATAACGCGTCGGATAAGGCGATATGAAAAGGGGCTTGGCTTGCACCTGCGCGCTCAGCAAGCGCGCTTTTTTTACCGCCAGAGATGCCTGAACCGGACCGATGTAACGCTCCAGAAGATCCCCCGCAGCACGTGGCAAGTGTTTGACCATGGCACCAGCGATCACCGGGGTGCCGGGCACCAATTGACCTTGTAAACGAATCAGTTGCTCTTCAAGCAGTGCGAGTGTCTTGGGGACTTTAATCAACACGCAGTCGAAAGGCCCCACCAGAGGTTCGCTGGCGGGCGTGACCTTGACCGCATCAAATGCGAGGTGATTACGCGTCAGATTTTTTTCCAGGGCTTGAATGGCGAGGCATGAGTCGCTGCTGCTGGTAACGTCCATCGTGCTAACCAGGCTGATAGCCAGTGCACCAAAACTGTCATTGAGCACCAGAACGCGGCTGCCAGAAGGCAGCCCCTGTTCGGCAAGGTGGTTAAGCAAATATTCATCCGCCGCATCAAAAGCCTGTAAAGGCTCATTCTGTTGTTCTGGCTGGCGGATCAACTGGAGTTGGGCGAAAGGGGTTTCGAGCACAGGCATTTGGACAAACTCTGAGGAATCGCAGCGGCGTGTGTGCCGTGGGGCAGGTAGCAACGCTGGAGTCCGTGGGTTTTACAGGTGTGCGCGATTTTACTTTTTTTCGCAGGAGATTACCTGATGCGTTTATCAGGTGAATGCTGGGGAGCGGCAATACGGCCCGTTTATAACAGGCCGGACTTGGTCGCGATGACGACGGCGGAGGTCTTATTGTTCGCCCCCATTTTTCGGATGGCACTGCTGATATGGAAATTCACCGTACGGGTGGTCAGGCTAAGAATCATGCCAATGTCGAAAGCCGTTTTTCCTTCAGCGGTCCATTTCAGTACTTCTGACTCTCGCGCTGAAAGTCGGTGGGGTTGGGCCTGTTCCACGTGGCGTGGCAAGTACCGGGTTGTCATGCAGGTGTGTAATTGGTTGCACAACCACAACACACCGGCTGCCTTGTCTTCAAACTCATCTTCAGTGAGTGGGGTGCAAGACCTGGCCAGGCTCAAAATACTGACCACCCCCTTTGTGTCATGTACCGACTGCGACCACCCGTAATTCAAACCGTGCGCTTGATTGCCTGCCCAAATTTCGGGTGTGTCACGAAACAGCTCTTCATCCCAAATTTCGGGTGTGTCACGAAACAGCTCTTCATCCCAAATAATGGGTGAGATAGAGAGTTGGCAGTGAATAACAATAGGGTTTTTCTGCACGTAATGGTTTTTCTCATACAATTCCATAAATCCATTCGGATAGTTTGTAATTATTTTGCTATGCGTTGAGATGTTCCCAAAACGCGGGATTAACCTGAACAAAAAGAAGTTAAAGCCATAGGCTTCTATCTTTTTGAGTGTGTACTCTGCGAGCTGAGTCTCGGATTTTTGAGTAATGCATTGATTTTCATAGAAGATACTGTGAGTTTTCATGAGGAGATCCCTTGCCCCTAATAATGTGATCCAATTTGCATGACGATCTTCATAGTAGTTTAGTTTTGTAGGACATTTCAAAATCATTCAATGTATTTTGAACTTGGTCATGTACAAAAAAATTGGTGTAATTGCACTAGTATCGATATTCGATAACGGCCAAGGACATGATGGGTGTCATGAAAATAAGGTCAAGGGGGTGCATTTTTTTGACGCCAATGTTACGTGCTTGTAGGCCGGGGGTAATAGGTGCAATACCACTTGAAGAGTGGGGTTATATAGGCTCTATCAATAGACTATTGAGCTATTGGAAGGCGCTATTGACTGCGCCGCGCTGTGAACACAATGCCATCACAAACCGTCGGTGTTCCTCACCGCTGCTTTGCGCGACACTAGGCGCACTAGCCAATGGAGTGCACCATGACTGCCAGTGCAGAAAAATTCACCCGTCAAACCCTCCTTGAAGTCACACCGTTGACCCCCAGCCTCTTCACCCTGCGCACTACGCGTGATCAGGGGTTCCGGTTTACGGCCGGTCAATTTGCCCGACTGGGCGTGACCAAGGCCGATGGCAGCACGGTCTGGCGCGCCTACTCAATGGTGTCTTCACCCTATGATGAGTTTCTAAAGTTTTTCTCGATTGTGGTGCCCGGAGGAGAATTTACCAGTGAACTCAGTCGTTTGCAGGTAGGTGATAGCGTGCTGGTTGAGCGTCAGGCCTTCGGTTATTTGACGCTTGACCGATTTGTGGATGGTCGTGATCTGTGGTTGCTATCGACGGGCACGGGTGTCGCGCCGTTTCTGTCGATTCTGCAAGACTTTGAGGTGTGGGAAAAATTTGAGCGCATTATTCTGGTGTACAGCGCCAGGGAACAAAAAGAGTTGGCGTATCAGGATTTGATCCATCAGTTAACGACGCGTGAGTATCTCGCCCAGCATGCGCACAAGTTTACCTATGTGCCGATTGTTACTCGGGAGGTAATACCGGGTGAACTGCATGGCCGAATAACCACGCTTATTGAGAGTGGTGAACTTGAGGCGAGGGTGGGCGCTCAGTTAACTGCAGAACATTCGCGGGTCATGTTGTGTGGTAACCCTCAGATGATTGACGATACGCGTAAGTTGCTGAAAGAACGGAATATGCAACTAAGTTTGACGCGTCGACCCGGGCAAGTCGCAGTTGAGAACTACTGGTAGTTGTTTGTTTATAAAAATAATGAATAAAAAACGGCGCCTGCAGGCGCCGTTTTTTTCATTGATCATTCAGGTCGATTGTTCTGAACTTTAAGCAGATCACGAATCTCGCCCAGCAACTCTTCTTCCTTTGAAGGAAGGGCGGGGGCACTCGGAGCAACGGCTTCTTCGCGTTTTAGACGGTTGATCGCCTTGACACCCATAAAGATAGCAAAGGCGACGATGATGAAATCAATCACGCTCTGGATGAATTTACCGTAAGCCAGCACCACGGCCGGCGCATCGCCTACGGCAGCTTTAAGGGTAATGGCCAGGTCACTGAAATCCACGCCGCCGATCAGCAATCCCAGGGGGGGCATGATGACATCGCCGACGAAGGACGACACGATCTTGCCAAACGCCGCGCCGATGATGATACCCACGGCCATATCGACCACGTTTCCTTTGACCGCGAAGGCCTTGAACTCACTTATCACGCCCATAGGTTATTCCTTGTTACAGATGAGATTGGTAAACGCAGTGTAAATCAGCATTGGGGATATTGCCCGACCGGTTGACTGCCTGTATGCGCAAGTCATCGACCTGCTCAAGCGTCATAAGTTTTCACCCGCTTGCCAAGGGGGCGCCAAATACTCGATTAAATCGTCCTATGCCAGCTTTTTTTCTTAATGGCTGACTTGAGACCTTTCTATTTAGAATTCGCGGCGCGGACCTCTAGCCTTCGCTCAGTGCACGTTGATGCGCACCCAATAATTAGAGGATCTACACATGGCCACCCCCCTTGGCTTCGGAATGCTTTCACAGCGTCGCCTGCTGTGTATTTTGAGCGCAAGCTTGCTGTCGGCGTCTGTTCACGCCGCCACATTGACGCGCGACAACGGCGCGGCTGTTGGTGATAACCAAAACTCTCAAACGGCTGGAGCCAACGGTCCAGTGCTGCTGCAAGACGTGCAATTGTTGCAAAAATTGCAACGTTTTGACCGCGAGCGTATTCCTGAGCGCGTTGTACATGCTCGCGGTACGGGCGCTCACGGCACGTTCACCGTGACCCATGGTTTGAGCGATCTGACCAAAGCCAAGGTATTTGCAGCGGGTGAAGTCACGCCGGTATTTGTGCGTTTCTCGGCCGTGGTACATGGCAACCATTCGCCTGAAACCCTGCGTGACCCGCGTGGTTTTGCTACCAAGTTCTATACCGCAGAGGGTAACTGGGACCTGGTAGGTAACAACTTCCCCACTTTCTTTATTCGTGACGCGATCAAGTTCCCGGACATGGTTCACGCCTTCAAGCCCGATCCGCGCACCAATCTGGACGATGACTCACGCCGCTTCGACTTTTTCTCCCACGTTCCAGAAGCGACCCGCACGCTGACCGAGCTGTACTCCAACGCGGGGACGCCCGCCAGCTACCGTGAAATGGACGGCAACGGTGTGCACGCCTACAAATTGGTTAACGCGAAGGGCGACGTGCGCTACGTCAAGTTTCACTGGAAAAGCCTGCAAGGCCTGAAGAACCTTGATCCGAAACAAGTGACTGAGGTTCAAGGCAAAGACTACAGCCACATGAGCAACGATCTGGTCACTCACATCAAAAACGGCGACTTCCCCAAGTGGGACTTGTACGTGCAGGTGCTCAAGCCTGAAGACCTGAAGACTTTCGATTTTGACCCGTTGGACGCGACCAAAATCTGGCCGAATGTGCCTGAGCGTAAAGTCGGCCAGATGGTGCTTAACCGCAACCCGGCGAATGTATTCCAGGAGACCGAGCAGGTCGCGATGGCTCCGGCCAACCTGGTACCGGGTATCGAACCGTCGGAAGACCGTTTGCTGCAAGGGCGTGTCTTCTCGTACGCCGACACCCAGATGTACCGTTTGGGCGCTAACGCAATGCAGCTGCCGATCAACGCGCCACGGGTTTCGGTGAACAATGGCAATCAGGACGGCGCGATGAACCTGGGTCACACCAGCAGTGGTGTGAACTATCAGCCTAGCCGTCTGGAGCCGCGCGCAGAACCACAGTCCGCGCGTTACAGCGAAATGACGCTGTCGGGTACGACCCAGCAAGCGAAGATCACGCGTGAGCAAAACTTCAAACAGGCCGGTGATTTGTACCGCTCATTCAACAAGAAAGAGCGTAACGATCTGATTGAAAGCTTCGGCGGGTCGCTGGCCACAACAGATGATGAAAGCAAGCACATCATCTTGTCGTTCCTCTACAAAGCTGATCCTGAGTACGGCACAGGTGTGACAAAAGTGGCCAAAGGTGACTTGGCACGGGTCAAGGCTCTGGCAGCCAAACTGGTGGATTAACCGCTAGACCTCACCCCACCCTTCTCTCCCTGTGAGAGGGTGGGGTGAGGGGCTTTTGATTCAAACGCGTCATTGCAGGTTACTCACTATGCGAATTTTTATTTCCCTGGCCTTGCTGCTTGTCAGCGGCATTTGCGCCGCCGCAGAACCCGATGTGCGCGTTCAGCTTCAGGACTATTACTTTGATGCCGCACGCCGCGGTGATGTGGCGATGCTCGACACCTTCATCGAGTCCGGTTATTCGCTCGACACGCAAGACAGCAAAGGCTACAGCGCGTTGATTCTGGCTGCGTATCACGGCCAGTCCGAAGCCGTGGAGCACTTGCTCGCCGCGGGCGCCAATGCGTGTGTACAAGACAAACGCGGTAACACAGCCCTGATGGGCGCGATTTTCAAAGGCGAACTCAAGATCGCTCGCAGGCTTTTGGCCACCGACTGCAATCCTGACCAGCGCAACGGCGCAGGCCAGACCGCCGCGATGTACGCGGGCCTGTTCAAACGGGTTGAACTGCTCAACGACTTATCGGGTAAAGGGGCCGATCTGAACGCCGAAGACCCCTTGGGCAACAGTGCCGCTCGGCTGGCCAACGGTGAAATCCGCATGCCGGTGTCGCACTGATCCGGGCCGGGTGGGCTATCATCGCGGTTTTTCCGTGGAGTTCAGATGGCTAAGCCCAAGCGCATTTTCGGCTGCACCGAGTGTGGTGCAACCTTTCCCAAGTGGTCAGGGCAGTGCGCCGAGTGCGGTGTGTGGAACACCTTGGTCGAAACCATCGTTGAAAGTGGCGCAGCGGCTCCGCCCAGCGGTCGCAGCGGCTGGACGGGTCAACAAGCTCAGCTCAAAACCCTGGCCGAAGTCAGCATCGAAGAAATCCCGCGTTTCTCTACGGCTTCCGGTGAGTTGGACCGGGTACTTGGCGGCGGTCTGGTAGATGGCTCCGTGGTGTTGATCGGTGGCGACCCCGGCATCGGCAAGTCCACCATCCTGCTGCAAACCTTGTGTCACATGGCGACGCGCATGCCCGCGCTGTATGTGACCGGCGAAGAGTCCCAGCAGCAAGTGGCCATGCGCGCACGTCGGCTGGGCTTGCCGCAGGATCAACTGAAGGTGATGACCGAGACCTGCATCGAAAACATCATCGCCACTGCCAAGCTCGAAAAACCCAAGGTGATGGTGATCGACTCGATCCAGACCATCTTCACTGAGCAGTTGCAGTCGGCGCCAGGCGGAGTGTCGCAGGTGCGCGAGAGTGCTGCGTTGTTGGTGCGCTATGCAAAATCCAGCGGCACGGCGATCTTCCTCGTTGGCCACGTGACCAAAGAGGGCGCGCTGGCAGGCCCGCGTGTGCTGGAACACATGGTCGACACCGTGTTGTATTTCGAGGGTGAGTCCGACGGGCGTCTGCGGTTACTGCGTGCAGTAAAAAACCGTTTCGGTGCGGTCAACGAACTGGGTGTATTCGGCATGACCGACAAGGGCTTGAAAGAAGTCTCCAACCCTTCGGCGATTTTCCTGACGCGAGCACAAGAAGAAGTCCCCGGTAGCGTGGTCATGGCGACATGGGAGGGCACGCGGCCGATGCTGGTCGAAGTGCAAGCGCTGGTGGATGACAGCCATATGTCCAACCCGCGCCGTGTAACGCTGGGGCTGGATCAAAACCGACTGGCGATGCTGCTCGCGGTGTTGCACCGTCATGGCGGCATTCCAACCCACGATCAGGACGTATTTCTCAACGTGGTGGGTGGGGTCAAAGTGCTGGAGACCGCATCCGACCTCGCATTGATGGCGGCCGTGATGTCCAGCCTGCGTAATCGTCCGCTGCCCCACGATCTGCTGGTGTTTGGCGAAGTCGGTTTATCAGGTGAAGTACGACCAGTGCCCAGTGGTCAGGAACGGCTGAAAGAGGCCGCCAAACATGGTTTCAAACGCGCCATCGTGCCCAAGGGCAATGCCCCGAAAGAGTCGCCACCGGGATTGCAGATTATCGGCGTGACCCGTCTGGAGCAGGCGCTGGATGCTTTATTCGAGGAATAAGTTACTGCGTGCTGATCAGCGCCCCTAACTCTCGCTCCAGTAATTGCTCATCGCCCATATTCAATTCGACCAGCCGCCGCAGGTGGCTGATCGAGTCCAGGCCGATGTGTGTGCACTCAAAACCCAAGTGTTGCGCATCCTCATGGGCTAAACGTACCTCCATGATGACGTGGGTCTCATCGCTGAGATGGATATTGGCGGTAAATGTCTGCCCTGGAGCGAGGCACCCACTCTGCGGTTTTTCGACCAGCAACCCTTTAAGTGACACATCCAGCAGTTTGACCGACCAATGACGTTGCCCCTGACTGATTTTTGTTTGGGCATCGAAGGGGATACGGGTAAAACGCCGACGTTCTGCGGGGTGCTGGTGCATGTTCAAACCCTCTGGTTATGCCTGAACTATAGACGCACAACGGCAAACGCCAGTCGTGCAAAAAAACTTGAAAGAAGGCTCTAGGCCAACGTCAGGGGCTGGTCTTTAGTGCTGGGGACGCTAAACTCCGGGGGCAGTCCTTCTTGTCCAACTGGCCGGAATATAAAAATGAATAATAAAAATAGCCTGCTACGCCACATTCCGTGGTTAGTGCTGGCGATTGTAGGAGCCTGCGCCTTGGGCGTAGTGGCCTTGCGCCGAGGCGAGGCGATCAACGCCTTGTGGATCGTAGTGGCAGCCGTTGCCATCTATCTGGTCGCTTATCGTTATTACAGTTTGTTTATCGCCACCAAGGTGATGCAGCTGGACCCATTGCGCGCCACGCCCGCGGTGGTCAACAACGATGGTCTGGACTATGTGCCGACCAACAAACACATTCTTTTCGGTCACCACTTTGCTGCCATTGCCGGTGCCGGACCTTTGGTCGGCCCGGTACTGGCTGCGCAGATGGGTTACCTGCCGGGCACGCTTTGGCTGATTGCCGGTGTGGTGCTGGCCGGTGCGGTGCAGGACTTCATGGTCCTGTTCATGTCAACCCGGCGCAACGGTCGCTCCCTGGGCGACATGGTGCGCGAGGAGATGGGCAAAATACCGGGCACCATCGCGCTGTTTGGCTGCTTCCTGATCATGATCATCATCCTCGCGGTGCTGGCGCTGATCGTGGTCAAAGCCTTGGCCGAGAGCCCGTGGGGCATGTTTACGGTGATGGCCACCATCCCGATTGCGATGTTTATGGGCATTTACATGCGCTACATCCGCCCGGGCCGCATCGGTGAAATCTCCGTGATGGGCGTGCTGTTGTTGCTGGGTTCCATTTGGCTGGGGGGGCAGATTGCGGCAAGCCCTGAGTGGGCGCCGGTGTTCACTTTCACCGGTACGCAAATCACCTGGATGCTGATCGGTTACGGCTTTGTCGCGGCGGTCTTGCCAGTGTGGCTGGTACTGGCACCGCGTGATTACCTGTCGACGTTCCTTAAAATCGGCACCATCGTCGCGCTGGCCATCGGGATTCTGGTCACCATGCCCGAGCTGAAAATGCCGGCGGTCACTCAGTTCATCGACGGTAACGGTCCGGTCTGGAAGGGCGGCCTGTTCCCATTCTTGTTCATCACCATTGCGTGCGGCGCGGTATCGGGTTTCCACGCACTGATTGCCTCGGGTACTACCCCCAAACTGCTGGATAACGAAAGCAACGCCCGTTACATCGGCTACGGCGGCATGTTGATGGAGTCGTTCGTCGCCATCATGGCAATGGTTGCCGCTTCGGTGATCGAGCCTGGTGTGTACTTCGCCATGAACAGCCCGGCAGCGATTGTGGGCGGCGATGTGGTGAGCGTGGCGCAAACCGTAAGCAGTTGGGGCTTTGCAATTACCCCTGACGCCCTGACAGCGCTGGCCCATGACATCGGTGAAACCACCGTTCTGGCCCGTGCTGGCGGCGCGCCTACGCTGGCGGTCGGTATCGCACAGATCCTGCACAACGTGTTGCCGGGCGAAAACACTATGGCGTTCTGGTATCACTTTGCCATTTTGTTTGAAGCCTTGTTCATTTTGACCGCGGTAGATGCCGGTACCCGTGCTGGCCGCTTCATGCTGCAAGACTTGCTTGGCAGCTTCGTACCCGCGCTCAAACGCACCGAGTCGTGGGGCGCCAACTTGCTGGCCACTGGCCTGTGTGTGGCGATGTGGGGCTACCTGCTGTACCAGGGCGTGATCGATCCGCTGGGCGGGATCAACACCTTGTGGCCGCTGTTCGGTATCTCTAACCAGATGCTGGCGGGTATCGCGCTGATGCTGGCCACCGTCGTACTGATCAAAATGAAACGTCAGCGTTACATTTGGGTAACCATGCTGCCAGCCGTGTGGTTGCTGATTTGCACCACCACTGCGGGCTTCATCAAGTTGTTCGATGCCAACCCGGCTGTCGGTTTCCTGGCCCTGGCCAACAAATACAGCACGGCGCTGGACGCGGGCCAAGTGATTGCACCGGCCAAAAACATCGATCAGATGCAGCACGTAATTATCAACGCCTACACCAATGCCGGTTTGACCGTGCTGTTCCTGTTCGTGGTGTTCAGCATCCTGTTCTTTGCGATCAAAGTGGGCATCGCGGCTTGGGGTTCTAAAGAACGTACGGATAAAGAGTCGCCGTACCACTCCGTTCCTGACGCCTGATAGAGGGTTGCACGCATGTTCAATGACCTGAGTCGCCTCGGTAAATACCTCGGTCAGGCCGCGCGCCTGATGGTCGGCATGCCCGACTACGACAACTACGTCGAGCATATGCAAACCAAGCACCCGGACAAACCGGTGATGAGCTACGAGGCGTTCTTTCGTGAACGCCAAGAGGCCCGTTATGGCGGCAAGGGCGGCCCCAAGTGCTGCTGACCCGCTAACGCCTGTGTAGGCGCGAGCGCGCTTGCGAAGGCTTTATGTCAGTCAACGATGTTGTTGAGTGGCTTGATGCTTTCGCCAGTGCGTTCGCGCCTGCATTTTTTTGCGGCCTCAATTTTTCAGGAGACTGTTCATGTCCTCTCCCATCCCCGTCACCATCCTCAGCGGCTTTTTAGGGGCCGGCAAAACCACTTTGCTGCGTTACTTGCTCAAGGCCGAGCACGGGCTGAAAATCGCCGTGATCGAAAACGAATTCAGCGACGCCGGGATCGACACCCAACTGTTGGGTGAGGAGCCGGTGCAAGTGATGACCCTGGCCAACGGTTGCGTGTGCTGCACCATCCACACCGACCTGACCAAAGCGCTGTACTTGCTGCTTGAGCGGCTGGACAGTGGCGAAATTGCCTTCGATCGACTGGTGATCGAATGCACCGGGCTGGCCGATCCGGCACCTGTGGCGCAAACCTTTTTTATCGACGAAGAGCTGCGTGAGCGTTATCTGCTGGACGGCATCATTACCTTGGTCGATGCCGCTCACGCCGATGTCCACCTGGCACAAACCATCGCCCAGGCACAGATCGGCTTTGCTGACCGGCTGCTGGTGAGCAAGCGCGACCTGGTGGACGATGCCACCTTCGATGCGCTGTGCGAGCGCCTGACCCGCATTAACCGCCGTGCGCCGGTCCGTGTGGTCGAGCATGGCAAAATCGACCTGGCCGAGCTGCTCGATGTGCGTGGCTTTAACCTCAATGCCGACCTGGGTGGCGGCCTGAGCCTGCGTCCGGTACAGCCAGCGGCCACGGTTGATCGCATCTCAAGCCTGGTACTGCGCACAGACAAACCGCTGGATATCGACACCCTGAGCACGTTCATGAACCAACTGCTCGAAGACCACGGCAAGCAATTGCTGCGTTACAAAGGCGTGTTAAACATTGCGGGTGAAGACCGGCGCTTAGTGTTTCAGGGCGTACTGAAACTGTATGGTTTTGACTGGGACACCGAATGGCGCGCTGACGAAGCGCGTGAAAGCGTGATGGTGTTTATTGCCGATGAGTTACCCGAGGCCAAGATCCGCGAGGGATTTGCCCACCTCACCTGACCTCTTCCTGTAGGCGCTGCCAAAGGCTGCGGTCGTCTAAAAAATCAAACGCTTGCAGTGTTCGCCAGCGCCTGCGCAAGGATTCACAGCCACAAAAAAGCCCGGCTCAAGAGCCGGGCTTTTGTTCAACTATTTACACTCAGTTGCCGTAAACCGGCAGCTTCTTGCAAACGGCTTTTACTTTCTCGCGTACTGCATCAATCACGGCTTCGTTAGTGATGTCGTCCAGGATGTCGCAAATCCAGGTCGCCAGCTCACGGCATTCTTCAACTTTGAAACCGCGCGTGGTAACGGCGGGTGTACCGAAACGCAGACCCGAGGTCACGAACGGGGAACGCGGGTCGTTAGGTACGGAGTTTTTGTTCACGGTGATGAAGGCTTTGCCCAAAGCGGCGTCAGCATCTTTACCCGAGATGTCTTGCTTGATCAGCGACAGCAGGAACAAGTGGTTTTCAGTACCGCCCGATACCACGTCAAAACCGCGCTCGATGAACACCGAAGCCATCGCTTGGGCGTTTTTCACCACTTGCTGCTGGTAAACCTTGAACTCAGGTTGCAGCGCTTCTTTAAAGCAAACGGCCTTGCCTGCGATCACGTGTTCCAGTGGGCCGCCTTGCGAACCCGGGAAAACAGCCGAGTTCAGCTTTTTCTCGATGTCGGCGTTGGCTTTGGCCAGGATCAGGCCGCCACGTGGGCCACGCAGGGTTTTGTGCGTGGTGGTGGTTACCACGTCAGCAAACGGAACCGGGTTCGGGTAAACGCCCGCAGCCACCAGACCGGCTACGTGAGCCATGTCGACGAACAGGTACGCGCCAACTTTGTCTGCGATTTCGCGAAAACGTGGGAAGTCGAGGATCTGCGAGTAGGCAGAGAAACCGGCCACGATCATTTTTGGCTTGTGTTCAACCGCCAGGCGTTCAACTTCGTCGTAGTCGATCAGGCCGTTGGCGTCGATGCCGTACTGCACAGCGTTGTACAGCTTGCCCGAGGACGAAACGCTGGCGCCGTGGGTCAAGTGACCGCCGTGGGCCAGGCTCATGCCCAGAATGGTGTCGCCGGCCGACAGCAGGGCCAGGTAAACCGCGCTGTTGGCTTGCGAGCCTGCGTGCGGCTGAACGTTGGCGTAATCGGCGCCGAACAGTTCTTTTGCACGGTCGATTGCCAGTTGCTCAACCACGTCGACGTATTCGCAACCGCCGTAGTAACGCTTGCCCGGGTAACCTTCGGCGTATTTGTTGGTGAGTACCGAGCCTTGAGCTTCCATCACCGCTGGGCTGG
Organism: Pseudomonas sp. TAA207; assembly: GCF_001529285.1. Lineage (NCBI taxonomy): Bacteria > Pseudomonadati > Pseudomonadota > Gammaproteobacteria > Pseudomonadales > Pseudomonadaceae > Pseudomonas > Pseudomonas sp. TAA207. The sequence goes on from NZ_LLWJ01000067.1 coordinate 222,964, forward strand.
TGTAGTTTTCCGAAGCGATCAGCTCAATGTGTTCTTCCTGGCGCTGAGCTTCTTGCTCCATGGCGGCAAAAAGGTCGGCGTCGAACTTGGCAAGTGTCAAATCACGGCTGAACATGGCGGTCCTCAAGGATCGGGGGCAGAAAAGAAGCGCATTCTAACTCAATGGGTTTTATCTGGCATATGAAAGGCAATCATGTGGCAGACAAGTGGCTTTCAGGTGATGTCTTTTTGATAGCCTTTAGGCGCTTATTCAAAGACCGGCAGGGATTCGGGGCTGAACCGTGCTTCAAATTGTCGCGCAGGCATCGGGCGGCCGAACAGGTAGCCCTGCACTTCATCGCAGCCGTGCTCGCGCAGAAAGTCCAGTTGCTCGTGGGTCTCGACGCCTTCGGCGATCACGGCCAGATTCAGGCTATGGGCCATCGCAATAATTGCACGGGCAATTTGCGCATCTTGTTCGCCTTCCGGCAGACCGTCGACAAAGGTGCGGTCAATTTTCAGCACGTCGATGGGGAATTGCTTGAGGTAGTTGAGCGATGAGTACCCGGTGCCAAAGTCATCCACGGCAATGCTCAGACCGAGGTTCTTCAAACTGGCGAGAATTTGCAGGGCTTCGCTGACTTCACGCATCAGGATGCTTTCGGTCAGTTCCAGCTCAAGGCACGCGGGTGGCAAGCCGGTTTCTTTGAGGATAGTGGCGATACGCGTGCCCAATTGGCCATCAGAGAACTGACGCGCCGAGATGTTGACCGAGACTTTGGGGACCCGCACTTTGGCCTGATGCCAGTGTTTGAGCTGGCGGCACGACTCGGCCAGCACCCAGTCGCCCACGTCCACCACCAAACCGAGTTCTTCGAGCACCGGTATAAAGTCCCCCGGCGGCACTAACCCGCGGCGCGGGTGGTTCCAGCGCAACAGGGCTTCGGCCCCTGTCAGGCGTTTGCCGTCGCCACTGAATTGCGGCTGGTAATAGAGGATGAATTCTTGTTGTTCCAATGCGTGGCGCAGGTCGCTTTCGAGTTCGAGACGCTCCAGGGCGCTGGCGTTCATGTCCGCCTGATAGAACTGGAAGTTGTTTTTGCCGCGCTCCTTGGCGTGATACATCGCCGTGTCGGCGTTTTTCATCAACTGGCTGAGTTCATTGCCGTCTTGGGGGCTCAAGGCGATGCCGATACTGGCGGTCACGAAAAACTCGCGGCTTTCGAGCACAAACGGTTGCACCAGGCTGGCGAGGATCTGTTCAGCCACGCTGATTGCGCGGTTGAGCGCCATGTCACGGGTGGCTCGCGGTTGCAGCAGCAGGGTGAATTCGTCACCGCCCATGCGCGCCACGGTGTCGTCATTGTCCACGCAGGCCAGCAGGCGGATGGCCATGTCTTTGAGCATGCGGTCGCCTGCGGCGTGGCCCAATGAGTCATTGATCGGTTTGAAGCGGTCGAGGTCGAGGAACATCAGCACCACCCACGACTTGTTGCGCTCGGCCTGTTGCAACGCGGTGTGCAGGCGGTCCTGGAACAGGGTGCGGTTGGGCAGGTGGGTCAGGGCGTCGTAATAGGCCAGGCGGTGAATCCGCTGCTCACTGGCCTTGCGCTCGCTGATGTCGCTGAAGAAGCACACGTAACTGGCGAGGTCGCCTTCATCGTCAAACACCGCCGTGATGCCGACCCATGCCGGGTAATGCTCGCCATTGAGACGCTTGAGCCACACTTCACCTTCCCAGGTGTTGTGCTGGTGCAATTGCTTGAGCACGTATTGCAGGTGCGCTTGCTGCTGTTCATCGACGGTGAGCATGCTCGGCAATTGATCGAGCACCTGTGACACCGCGTAGCCACTGACCCGGCTGAACGCTTCGTTGGCCTGCACGATGTAGCCCGCAGGGTCAGTGATGAGGATGGCTGAGGTGGAATGCTCAAACACCGTAGCGGCCATGCGCAGGTCTTTTTCAGCACGCCGTTGCTGACTGATATCACGGCCCACACCGAGGATGCCTTCAAAGGCGTCGTTTTCATCCCACACCAACACCAGACGCAGCTCGATAGGGATTTTGCGCCCGTCGGCGCGCAGGCAATCGAACAGAAACAGTTGGGTGTCCAGTTGGGTGCGCAGGGCCGACAGTTGCTCGGGTTTGTCGAGGGCGTTGCTGACCCGCTCCATCAGGCTGTAAACGCCAGCCAACTGCTGCGGGTTGGCAATGGTCGATTGCCAGCCGTTCTTGAACACCCATTCGGCATCAAAGCCCAATACGCTTTGTACCGAGGGGCTGACGTAGTTCAGTTGCAAGGTATTGTTGGTGGAGAAAATCACGTCGCTGATGCTTTCTGCCAGCATCCGATAGCGCTGCTCACTGTCGCGCAGTGACTCGCTGGCTTCGATCTGATCGGTGATGTCTTTGGCCACCCCGACAATGCGCGTGACTTGATCATAGGCATCGCGAGCCAGGGCTTGCTCGCGAATATCAAAGCGGCGCCACACACCATTGCTGTGACGGAAGCGCAGTTGGCATTGCAGCAATTGCACATAGCCGCCATGGCGCTGTTGCTGGCGCGACCGGTGATACTGCTCGGCGTCTTCAGGATGAAGCAGCAGTTCCCAGAAGTAAGCGCCCATTTGTTGCAGTTCGGTGGCGTTGTACCCCAGGGTGTGGCCCAAATGGTGGTTGCTGAAAATCATCCGCTGGCTGATCACATCCTGCACATACAGGTGGTCAGGCACGGTGCGCACCACATCGGACCAGAAGCTTTCGCGCTCTTGCAGCGACAACTCAATCAGCTTGCGGCTGGTGATGTCACTGATGCTCAAAATGACGGCGTGATATTCGCTGCGGTCATCGGGCAGGCGCAGCACCAACCATAAGTGCTGATCCTGGCCATTGGCATCCACCAGGGTGATTTCCAGCTCAAGCTGCTGCTGGTGGTTGAGGACGGCTTCGATCACTTGATAGCTGATAGCCGAGGTGTTGGTCGGGCAGCCGCTGATCAGCTTCATCCACGCGCCAGCGCCTGAATCCACGTCCAGCAAGTGCAACGCCACCTGATTGACTTCAGTGATGCGTAACTGCTCGCACAGCTGGCGACGCTGTTCGGGGTTGTGATGCATCCATTGCTTGAGCGCGTTGCTGTCATAAAGCTGTTCGCGCTCCAAAAACGCTGGCAGGCCGGACAGGTCCATCACACACAGCGCCACGCCGGTGCCTTCAAAAATGTCGTAATAGCGGCGACGGCCTTCATGCACCTGGCGTTGGCGACGGCGCATGTTGACCAGTGCGACCACTGGCAACAGGGCAAACAGCAGCCCCAGCAGGCATTTGCCGATCAGTCCGGGCAGCAGTTGGGCCACGACTTCATCGGCATCGAACAGGCCGCGCAATTGCCAGTCACTGTGGCTCAACGGGGCGAGCAGCACGGTGTTGGCCTCGTCTTGCGGGCTGAGGGGAGCCGCCGAGGCCATCGCAGCTGCGCTGTGGCCCAGCACGGTGTGGGTCTGGGTGTTTTCGATCCGCCATTGTGGGCGGTCGGCAAGGGTGTTTTGACGCGTCAGGTTGTGCAGCAGGTCCGGGCTCATGCGCAGCAGCCAGTAACCCTGCGGGTCGTTGCCCAGTTTGTTCAGCAACAGGTACGCCGTGCCGGCATCGCTGCTATTGCTGAAGTAGTAACCGTCAGTGCGTTTGCGTGCGCGGCTGTGTTTGATCCAGTCACGCAGGTAGGCCGCGTCCGGGCTGATACCGCCGCTGTCGATCAACACTTCGCCATTTGGGTTGAGCAAGGCCACGCTTTGCAGCGAAGGCAGTGACTGGCGCATTTGATGGACCAGCGCTTGCAACTGTTGCCGGTGAGCGAGGGGGGCATGAACGGGCAACAGATTGAGCGCCACTTCGGCGCGCAGGGCCATGCTCAGGCTGATGTGATCGGCCAGATCGGCACTGTAATTGACGCTGTATTGGCGTTTATGCGCGAGGGTTTCGCGAAACTGTTCAATCAACAACCAGAACAGCATCGCCAACAACAGCAAGACCAGCGTCGCCAATGCGCCTTTTAACGTGCCGCGCACAGGTGTGCCAAGCCATTGGCCTGGAGCGCTCGCGGAGTTGGGCGGTGTGACATTGGGCAAGCTGTGATCCTGCGATTTGGCTGCTAAGGTGCGAGGCGCACTATAAGCGGGACGCCCAAAGGGCGGCTAGCATGCCTTGGACTGTGGCAAAGTGCCAGCCCTCTGCTCTGCGCTGGTTTGCCCTGCACTGCGCATTCAGGTAGCTTTGCCGGTTACGCGGGGGCATAAGAGCTCCTACACTCAGGCTTTTTACATGAGCAGGCATTGACCCAGATCAATCCCTGACCGTCTGCTATGGCCTGAGCCGTGCATTGCTCGCGCCTTATTCATCAGTCACTGACGCTAGGTTCACCATGGCTCAATACGTTTTCACCATGCATCGGCTGAGCAAAGTTGTTCCGCCGAAGCGGGAAATCCTGAAAAACATCTCCCTGTCGTTTTTCCCGGGCGCCAAGATCGGCGTACTCGGTTTGAACGGTTCGGGTAAATCCACCCTGTTGAAAATCATGGCTGGCGTCGACCCCGAGTTCGACGGCGAAGCCCGTCCAATGCCGGACTTGAACATCGGCTACCTGCCGCAAGAGCCGCAACTGGACCCGACCAAAACCGTTCGCGAAGTGGTTGAAGAAGCCGTCAGCGTGATCAAGGACGCTCAGGCGCGTCTGGATCAGGTTTACGCCGAATACGCCGAGCCGGATGCCGACTTCGACAAACTGGCGGCCGAACAGGCCAAGCTCGAAGCCATCTTGCAAGCGGGCGACGGCCACAACCTTGAGCGCCAGCTTGAAGTCGCGGCCGATGCACTGCGTCTGCCGGCCTGGGATGCCAAAATCGAACACCTGTCGGGTGGTGAAAAGCGCCGTGTAGCCCTGTGCCGCCTGCTGCTCTCAGCCCCGGACATGCTGCTGCTCGACGAACCTACCAACCACTTGGACGCCGACTCGGTGGCCTGGCTGGAGCACTTCCTGCACGACTTCCCGGGTACCGTGGTTGCGATTACGCACGACCGTTACTTCCTGGACAACGTGGCGGGCTGGATTCTGGAACTCGACCGCGGCGCCGGTATCCCTTACGAGGGCAACTACTCGGGTTGGCTTGAAGCCAAGTCGGACCGTCTGGCGGCCGAATCCAAACAGCAGTCGGCCCATGAAAAGGCCATGAAAGACGAGCTGGAATGGGTGCGTAAAGGCGCCAAGGCGCGTCAGTCCAAATCCAAGGCCCGTCTGCAACGCTTCGAAGAACTGCAATCGCAGGAATTCCAGAAGCGCAGCGAGACCAACGAAATCTACATCCCGGCCGGTCCGCGCCTGGGTGACAAAGTGATCGAGTTCAAAAACGTCTCCAAAGGCTACGGCGATCGCGTACTGATCGACAACTTGTCGTTCGCCATGCCTAAAGGCGCCATCGTGGGCGTGATCGGCGGTAACGGTGCCGGTAAATCGACCCTGTTCCGCATGCTGATGGGCAAAGAGCAGCCGGATTCGGGCAGCATCGAAATCGGTGACACCGTGCAGTTGGCGTGTGTTGACCAGAGCCGTGACGACCTGGATGGCAGCAAAACGGTGTTCCAGGCCATTTCTGACGGTTCCGATGTGATCCGCATCGGCAACTACGAAATCCCGTCGCGTACCTACGTGGGGCGTTTCAACTTCAAGGGTGGCGATCAGCAGAAATTCGTCAAGGACCTGTCCGGTGGTGAGCGTGGTCGCTTGCATCTGGCCCTGACCTTGAAAGAGGGCGCCAACGTGCTGCTGCTCGACGAACCGTCCAACGACCTTGACGTCGAGACCCTGCGTTCGCTCGAAGAAGCGCTGCTGGACTTCCCTGGCGCCGCCATTGTGATCTCTCACGACCGGTGGTTCCTTGACCGCGTTGCGACGCACATTCTGGCGTACGAAGACGACTCGCAAGCGGTCTTCTTTGAAGGCAACTACACCGAGTACGAAGCTGACCGTAAAAAGCGCCTCGGCGAAGCGGCCACCCAGCCGCACCGTGTGCGTCACAAAAAACTGGCCCAATAAAAAGGGCAGTTTGCTGCAATACAACGGCGCCTTCGGGCGCCGTTTTTTTGCAGGCTGCACGGCACCTCTCTGCCAAGGGGGCTTTTTATCGGGGCAAAAGTGGGTACAGGTTTCACTTTTTTGGTGCGCAAAGCGCCGCAAAATCAGCGTTATTTATATAAAAGCACCATTTAAATTCAAAACTGCGACATTTTGCGCTGTCGCGGTGCGACATGAATTGATAAAGTTCTGGCCAATCTCCGTTTAACGACAATAAATTTGCCGAGACTTATCCATGATCGAATCCGTCGACCACTTCCTTGCCCGCCTGAAAAAACGTGACCCGGACCAACCAGAATTCCACCAGGCTGTGGAAGAAGTCCTGCGCAGTCTGTGGCCCTTTCTAGAAGCTAATCCGCATTACCTGACCTCCGGAATTCTTGAACGCATTTGCGAACCTGAGCGTGCGATTGTGTTCCGCGTGTCGTGGGTCGATGACGAAGGCAAAGTGCGGGTTAACCGTGGTTTCCGTATTCAGATGAACAGCGCCATTGGCCCGTACAAAGGCGGCCTGCGTTTCCACCCTTCGGTGAACCTGGGTGTACTCAAGTTCCTGGCCTTTGAACAAACCTTCAAAAACTCCCTGACCTCACTGCCGATGGGCGGCGGCAAGGGCGGTTCGGACTTCAATCCCAAGGGCAAGAGCGATGCAGAAGTGATGCGCTTTTGTCAGGCCTTTATGAGCGAGCTGTACCGGCATATCGGTTCGGACGTGGATGTGCCAGCGGGGGATATCGGCGTTGGCGCACGCGAAATCGGTTTCCTGTTTGGCCAGTACAAACGCCTGAGCAACCAGTTCACCTCCGTACTGACCGGCAAAGGCATGAGCTACGGCGGCAGCTTGATTCGCCCGGAAGCTACAGGCTTTGGCTGCGTTTACTTTGCCCAGGAAATGCTCAAGCGCAGCGGCCAGCGCATCGACGGCAAACGTGTTGCGATCTCCGGTTCTGGCAACGTGGCGCAATACGCCGCGCGTAAGGTCATGGACCTGGGCGGCAAGGTCATTTCTCTGTCGGACTCCGAAGGCACGCTGTACTGCGAAGCCGGACTGGACGAAGCGCAGTGGGAAGCCTTGATGGAACTGAAAAACGTCAAGCGTGGGCGTATCAGCGAAATGGCGACACAGTTTGGTCTGGAGTTTTTGGCCGGTCAGCATCCTTGGCATCTGGCGTGTGACATTGCCCTGCCGTGCGCGACGCAGAACGAGCTGGACGCAGACGCTGCACGTACGTTGCTGAGCAATGGCTGCGTGTGCGTGGCCGAAGGCGCCAACATGCCGACCACGCTGGACGCCGTGGACGTGTTTATCGAGGCTGGCATTCTGTTCGCACCGGGCAAGGCTTCCAACGCCGGTGGCGTGGCGGTGAGCGGGCTGGAAATGTCGCAAAACGCCATGCGCTTGCTGTGGACGGCAGGTGAGGTGGACAGCAAGTTGCACAACATCATGCAGTCGATCCACCACGCGTGTGTTCACTACGGCGAAGAAAACGGGCGTATCAACTACGTCAAAGGCGCCAACATCGCAGGCTTCGTCAAAATCGCCGATGCCATGCTGGCGCAGGGCGTGGTTTAAGCCGGTTTTATGGCGATGATTTCGACCTGCAAATCCCCGGCAGGTCGAAGCCACAGCACTTCATCGCCCACCCGTGCGCCCAACAGCGCACGGCCCAGCGGCGATCCCCAATTGATCAAGCCCTGAGCGGCATCGGCCTGGTCCTCACCGACCAACTGCACCCGTTGTTCATTGCCGTGTTCATCGGTAAATGTCACCCAACTGCCGATTCGCACCTTATCTGACGAGGTTACCGGGGCGGCGACCTGCGCACTCAGCAAACGCTGATTGAAATAGCGCAAGTCTCGCTCAAGGTCGGCCAAGCGCTGTTTGTCGGCGTCATCGCCCTGTGCGCTCTCTTGACTGTGCTGCGCCTGCAGCTCGCTGACTTTGGCGTGCAACAAGGCATGACCTTCGGCGGTCACGTAATTGGGCTGGTTGCTGACGTGCCGCTCAATAGGGGTATTGGCGTGGTTGGCGGCGCTGTCTTCGTTTACAAATGCGCGGCTCATGGCGGGTGTCCTTTGTGGCTATAGGCTTGAGAGCCTGCGGGTAGGCCAGGGTTCAAATTATTGCGAGCGATAGGCGCGGGCGGCGTCTACATCCTTTTCGTGCTGCCAGTCGCGTTCGCGCTGATCCCAATGCCGCTCCTGGTACTCCTCGCGGTCCTGACTTTCGCGCATGGCCTGACACTGGCGAAAGCCATCGTCCCAGCCTTGGGCGTAGGTCGAATCTTTGAGGTAGCGCGCAACGTCTTTCTTGTACTCGCCAGTGATAACCCCTGCGGCTTGTCGGCCACTGCTACAGCCCTCGGCGAAACCGTCCGCAAAGGCGGGCGGATAACCCTTCGCCAACAGCTCATCGTGGGTGGTTTGACACCCGCTCAGCACTGCACTCAACAGCCCGATACACACCGCGCTGCGCCACATAATTCACCTCAATGCACCGATCAACGGCCGATGAGGTGGAGTGTAGGCCGGGATCTGTGATTGGGCTGTGAAGCGCGTGTCACCGTGATGTCAGCTATCAGCGGGTGTTTGCAGCGCCTGCACGCACGCGAACAACTGGCCAGTGCTGGCATCGGGGTACAGCTCATGTAAGGCCCTGGACTGACGCTTCATGTCGGCCTTGGCGTTATAGACCGTGTGCAGGCCTTCGTGGGGTGGGGCGTCAGGCGTTAATAGTTGGTCTGACGTTGCAGGTTGAGCGCGGGTTCGGTCTGAGGGGGGCTGGCGGCGCAAGCCCACAGGACGAGTTTTGAGCGAGTAGGGGGCGGGTGCGTTGTCGGTAGCTGCGCCGGGTTCGATCAGGCCATAACGCAGCGCCAGGCGCTGGACCTTTGCGGTTGGAATGGCGCAATAGCCCATTGAGCATTTGATGTCAGTGCGCGACATGGCCATGGCGGCTTTATTGGCGATGTGCTGTTGGTGAGGCGTGATGCGGGTCATGGCAGATCGTCCCGAGCGCCTGAAAAGCTCGGAAGATCGCATGGGCTGGAGGGTGGAAATAGTTAGCGGGAACAGTTTCGGAAATGTCTAGCGGTGTTAGGGAAAGAGCCTACGTTTGCAGGCGTTAGTTTCGCAGAGTCGTTGTCGCAGGTGGGGTCTGGCGATTGGGACAGGTCTTGCAGGTTAAGATCGCTGCGCAGTTGATCGCAACCTGCGCCAGCGACTTCACGGCTCAGCCGTTCAGGAAAGCGCCGAGTGTTCAGCCAGCTCTTGCTGGATAAACGCCGCGATCATGGCGCGGTACGCCTGTTCGGTGACGTGCGGATTGGCGCCCAGCTCGTCGGCCAAGGCCCTGACTTTGGCGAACACTTGCTCAACCCGCTGCGGCGACTTGACGGCATGGCTGTCTTTTTTAAAACGCGCAGCCTGCGACACATAGCGCCCGCGCTGTGCAATGAGGCCGACGATCTGGCGATCCAGTTGGTCAATGTGTTCGCGGACTTCGTCCAGGGTTTGGCAGTGGGCAGCCATGTCGTGTAACTCCATTCAGTAGTGATACCACTTCACTTCCAGCATCACTTCGTTGACCGGCGAGCTCAGGTGGCTGAACGCTCGTTGGGCGGTCAGGCGCAGGCCGAGGTTGCGGGATATTTCCCACTGCTGGTTCAGGCTTAGCGTGCGGCGGATTTCACCGTTGGTGAAGTAATCCCCCTTGGCTTCCAGGCTCAGATTGCCCAGCGGATTACGCCACAGCAACCCGGTGTTGTAGCCCGCAGCCGGAGCGATGAAGGCGGCGAAGTCGTTGTTGTGTTCCACGCGCACCGTGCCGAGGGCGAAACCCAGCAGGCCGTCGGCCAGTTGCCAGGTGCCGCCTGCGCCGCCATTGACGTGGCTGACGAGGTTTTCGTCGCCATGCTTGCCCAGCACGCGCTCAAGGCCGCCGCCCACTTGCCAGGACCACGGCTGGAGCAGGTCATTGCGCGGTGTCAGCGAGCGGATGTTGGCCAGATCAAGTTGCTGGATTTGCCAGTGGTTGCCTTCGTACTGGCGCAATTTGAGTTGCAGGATTTCAATCTGCGCCCCCAGCGGAAAGCCCGGCGCGTTGTCGTTCAGGTCGTGGTAAGCCATGCGCAGGCCGTACTCGGCAAAGGCTTTGTCGTCGCGGCTGCCCGCGCCCAATTGCCAGGTGCGCGACTCGTGGCCGTTCTCCGGCAGTTCGGGTTTTTCGACGTGCAGCGCCGGTGCCGGGTTTTGGTTGATTGCGCGCAGCAGTTCAAAGCTGCGTTGCGAGCGCTCGGTATCACGCTCCAGGCCGTTGGCACGGTAGCGTTCAAGGCGATAGGCGGCGTCGATGATCAACGCTTGCCGGGCTTTGGGCAGGGCTTTGAATTCAGGGTTTTGCAGTTGCTGTTGATTGGCGCTGACCTGTAGCACCCATTGCTGCTCTTCGGGGTCAAGAACCTTGGCGCGGTCCAGCAACTCGCGCTCGCGTGACGGGCGGTATTCGATGCTTTCGACCAGACCGGCTTCTTTGACCGCTTTTACAGTGTCGGTGGGGATCGCGGTCAACGGGAATTGGGTGGTCAGCTTCAAGCCCGGACGGGCCACTTGCAGCAGTTCAAGCAGGCGATACGAGCAGTTTTCGTCGAAGAAGAAGTAGTCGAACTGGATCTGTTTCAGCTCCCACACATGCTCAACCATGCGTTGGGTTTCTTCGGGCGTCAGGTTGAGGCGGTATTCCCACAGGTCGCGGTTTTCGAGGCTGCGATACTCCGAGAGTTTTTCCTGGTAGGGCACCAGGGCGAACAGGCCGGGATAACCGCCAGCCAGGCCTTTCCACGCATACAGAATGCTGTTGTCGGAACCTTCGATGTAGGCGCCGAAGTTGATCGCGTAGCTGAGCAGCGCGGTCTTGTTGCTTTGCACGTCAGCCTGGTCGATGCGCAGTAAGGTGTGACCAAACATCGAGGACGGGCTGTTGAGGTACGCCGCCGGGAAAATCATCACCGTGCTGTGCGGGGCCACGTCTGTGAACCATTGCGTGAACTCGGCGCACGGCGCCTGGGGCAAGTCGTTCAGATTCAGTTGCGCCTTGAGCCAGCGGGTGCGGGCCGGGTACACGCATTGCGGGTGTTTGTCGCCCAGGCTTAAGGGCGAATACAGCGCCTCGACGGTGGCGCGCAATTCAGCGTCCGGGTGGTGAGCGCCGTCGGGGGCGATGAAGAATTTGTCGTCGCTGACATAACTGCGCCAGCCGCCGAGCTTGCGGGCTTCGTAATGTCCCAGGGAGAGCCAGAACGGGTCGTTGGCCAACTGCTGCACACGTTGATTGTCGATAGAGGGCGCGGCATATAACGGGGCGCAGGCACAGAGCGCCAAATAGGCAAGGCGTTTGAGCATGGTCGGCAACTGTTGTCAGACGAATAGAAATGAAGCAGAAGAATACCCGCTCCGAAAGGAGCGGGCAGGTCTCATTTACGCAGCGGTTGCGTACTTGGACAGGCGAGCGTCACTTTTCAGGACGGCCAGGGTGTTGGTGTGAACATCATCAGCAGTCACGTCAGCCTTGCTGAAGATTTGCTGGAAGTGTTCGTGGGTGACCGCTGCAAAGTGATCACGGTCTTCAGGGGCGACACCCAGTACCACCGCGTAGGTGGTCAGCGCTTCGCCATTGCCTTTAGCCATGTCTTCGGACAGCTCGTTCATCATGCCATTCATGGCAATCCACGATTTGCCGCCGTAGGTCAGCGCGTCTTTGGTGGTGCAACCGTTGGTACCGGAAGTCATACCGAAGGTGGCGTTGCCGGACGTGCCGTTGGTGGTGGAGGCCAGGAAGTGGGCCGGAGTGCCGCGCTGGCCTTCAAACAGCATGTTGCCCCAACCGCAGTTCGGGCCGCCTGGTGCTTGAGCCATAGCATTGAGGGAAACAACAGTGAAGAGAGTACCGAGAAGAATCCGTTTCATAGCTTTGTTCTCTATGTGTGTGCAACCAATGGACAAGGGTGTCTGGCCCCGAAGCGCCAGTACGGGCCAGTTATGCCTTCCGGCCGCGTAACATCTTGGAGTCTAGGCATGATCTGTGGGTTCCGTTATTTTTTGTAAAACAATCATTGATCGAGCACAGTTTTAACCCGCAAATGCAGGGCCGCGGGATTTCGCGCATCGTGCGCCTTGCCAGTGGCGTACGGCCAGCGCCAGAATGCGGGCATCTGCCCCGCCCGATGTAAGGAAGCCCGATGCCTGATCCTGTTGCTGCCAGCTTGCGTCTCGCGCCTGACGCGCTGACCCGTCCGTTTTCCGCTGAACAGTTCAGCTTCTCTACCACCAATGATCTGGAGCCTTTTCGCGGCATTCTCGGCCAGGAACGTGCGGTTGAAGCCTTGCAATTTGGCGTGGCCATGCCACGTCCGGGTTACAACGTATTTGTGATGGGCGAACCCGGTACCGGGCGTTTTTCGTTCGTCAAACGCTACCTCAAAGCCGAAGGCAAGCGCCTGAAGTCGCCGAGTGACTGGGTGTATGTCAATAACTTCGATGACCCGCGCGAGCCACGGGCGCTGGAGCTGCCCGCCAGCAGCGCCTCGGCGTTCATCGCTGACATCAATGGTTTGATCGACAACCTGCTGGCGACCTTTCCGGCGGTGTTTGAGCACCCGACCTATCAACAGCGTAAAAGCGCCATCGACCGGGGCTTTAATCAACGGTATGACCGCGCGCTGGATGTGATCGAGCGTTTGGCGCTGGAAAAAGGCGTGGCCTTGTACCGCGACAGCAGCAACGTCGCCTTTACGCCGATGAGCGACGGCAAGGCACTGGATGAAGCCGAGTTTTCGCAATTGCCCGAAGAGGAGCGCGAGCGTTTTCACGAGGATATTTCGCAGCTCGAAGAGCGTCTCAACGAAGAGCTGGCGAGCCTGCCGCAGTGGAAGCGCGAGTCCAATAACCAACTGCGTCATTTGAACGAAGAAACCATTACCCTGGCGCTGCAACCGTTGCTGGCGCCGCTGTCGCAAAAGTACGCCGAGAACGGCGCTGTGTGCGGCTACTTGCAGGCGGTGCAGGTGTACTTGCTCAAGACGGTGGTCGAGCAACTGGTCGACGACAGCAAGACCGATGCCCAGGCGCGCAAGTTGCTCGAAGAGCAGTACCTGCCCAGCCTGGTGGTCGGCCAACCCATGAGCGGCGGCGCACCGGTGGTGTTTGAACCGCATCCCACCTACGACAACCTGTTTGGCCGTATTGAGTACAGCACCGATCAGGGGGCGCTCTACACCACCTATCGTCAGTTGCGTGCGGGCGCTTTGCACCGCGCCAACGGCGGCTTTTTGATTCTCGAAGCCGAGAAAATGCTCAGCGAGCCGTTTGTATGGGACGCGCTCAAACGCGCACTGCAATCGCGCAAATTGAAAATGGAGTCGCCACTGGGCGAGATGGGGCGCTTGGCGACCGTTACCCTCAGTCCGCAAGTGATCCCGTTGCAGGTCAAAGTCATCATCATTGGTGCCCGCCAGCTGTATTACACGTTGCAAGACCTGGACCCGGACTTCCAGGAGATGTTCCGTGTGCTGGTGGACTTCGACGAAGACATTCCCATGGTCGATGAGAGCCTTGAGCAGTTTGCCCAGTTGCTGACCACGCGCACGTCTGAGGAAGGCATGGCGCCGCTGACAGCTGATGCGGTAGCGCGACTGGCGACGTACAGCGCTCGTTTGGCCGAGCATCAGGGGCGTTTGTCGGCGCGCATCGGCGATCTGTTCCAACTGGTCAGCGAGGCGGACTTCATTCGCCATCTGGCCAACGATGAAATGACCGATGCGGGTCATATCGAGCGCGCGCTGAAAGCCAAAGCCACGCGCACCGGTCGAGTGTCGGCACGGATTCTTGACGACATGTTGGCCGGGATCATTCTGATCGACACCGACGGTGCGGCGGTCGGCAAGTGCAACGGCCTGACGGTGCTCGAAGTGGGCGATTCAGCCTTCGGCGTGCCAGCCCGTATTTCGGCCACGGTGTATCCGGGTGGCAGCGGCATCGTCGACATTGAGCGCGAAGTTAACCTCGGCCAACCTATTCACTCCAAAGGCGTGATGATTTTGACCGGGTACCTGGGCAGCCGTTATGCGCAGGAATTCCCGCTGGCGATCTCGGCCAGCATCGCGCTGGAGCAGTCTTACGGCTATGTGGATGGCGACAGTGCGTCACTGGGCGAGGCTTGCACGCTGATTTCAGCGCTGTCGAAAACGCCACTCAAGCAGTGTTTTGCAATCACCGGCTCCATCAACCAGTTCGGCGAAGTGCAGGCTGTGGGTGGCGTCAACGAGAAAATCGAAGGCTTCTTCCGCCTGTGCGAAGCACGCGGGTTGACGGGTGAGCAAGGGGCAATCATTCCCCAGGCCAACGTAGCGACGTTGATGCTGGATGAGAAAGTGTTGCAGGCGGTGCGCGAGGGCAAGTTTCACGTCTACGCGGTGCGCCAGGCGGACGAAGCCTTGAGCTTGTTGGTGGGTGAGCCTGCGGGCGAGCCGGACGCTGAAGGTCAGTTCCCGGAAGGCAGCGTCAATGCGCGGGTGGTTGAGCGGTTACGGGTCATCGCTGAAATGATCAGCGATGAAGACCTCAAAGAGGCCGAAAAGGAGTTGATCGCCGAGACCCTGGCCGCTAAAAAATCGGTTTAAAACCTACCCCGCAGGAGTTGGCGCAGGCTGCGCGCTATTGATCATTGCGCTAAAGCTCGCAGCCTGCGCCAGCGCCATCGGGATGATTGCAAATGCGCGAACCTTTCCGTTGGTCACGGCGCCTTGGCGAGCGCTGTTTTTCTTCTATTCTCAGCACAAGGACCTCCACTGTCGTCACTGGAACGATGCAGCCCGTTGTGTGCGGCTGAATACAGGATCTACCGAGGGTCGCCGCCATGACGCGCAACCTTTGTCTTACCCGCCAATGCCTGGGGTTGGAAACACGCATCGAGTGCAGCGTGCGCCCGCTTGCAGGTGGTACGGGCATGTGGACGCTGTTGTTTGCCGCAGGGCTTGCCGGCGAGCAGCCGACCACGATCAAGTCCCAAGGCCCGTTCCCTGGCCCGTTCGCGGCTGAAACCATTCTTGAATCCATCGTTGAAAGCCTGACGCTGCACGGCTATCAGTTGGCGGATGATCCGCAGATCTGGTGCCTGCATGTGCAGGCCCAGTTGCGGCAGATCAACGGCGCGCGCAGTCACGCGTCTCGTTGATGGACAGCAATCAATGCGGCGGGTTGACCTCGGGCACTTTGTCCAGTTTGACCTCAAAGCCATATTCCACCGGTGTCAGGTCGGTGCGGGCATAGCTTTCAAGGTACGTCGGCTGGCCATAAAAGTAATGCACGTCAAAGGTGGGCGGGCCATCCGCCTCGCGACTGTGGCTTACGGCTAGCACTTCTTTCAGATAATTACCGGTCTTGTCTTTGGCGTAAAAGCGCCAGGCGTCAGAGGGGAACAGCGTTTGATCAACGATCAACGCATTGCCCTTAAGCTCCAGACCCTTGGGTAAATGGGCAACGTCCAGGGATTGTTGGTCGACGTTGGCGATGTACATCGGGATTGAGCCAATCGCGAAAGCGGGTGTTTCCGGGAACAGATTGAGGTCATAGGTGATGACGCCGGTGTGCGGGTCAACATCGAAGGCTTCGGCGGGCAACTCCAGGGGTTCACTGCGATTGCCATTGTCGTCTTCGGCAAAGAAGGTCACCGGCGCGTCGGACGAGTCTGGCAGTACGCCCAGCAACTCGTCATTGAAGGTGGCCGGGTGGCTGAACTCCAGGGTCGCGGCGCTGGCGTCGTCAATCGACTGGCTGATGGTGACATTGTTTTTAAACTGCTCAGGGTCGAGGTTGGCGTTCTTCAGGTACGCAGGCGCCTGGTCGTCATAGACCACCACGGCCAGAGGCAATGGCTGTATGTCTTTGTTCACCACGTTTTTGTCGAGCCTGTGTACGGGCAGATCGAGTTCTTTACGCGTGACCGTCGCCGTCGAGAAGTCGAGCACGCTGATGTCGACGTGTTCGACCGTGCCGTTGAAGTAGACCTTGCTGTAGTGATTGGGGTGTTTTTTATCAAAGTCGACTTGTTCGTTGTCCAGCTGTTGCTCAAAGGCCTCGCTCCACGCGGTTTGCTTGAGCATTTCGGCCAGTTGCTGTTGATAAAACGCCAGTTGCTCGGCGTTTTCGTTGATCGAGCCTGCGCGTGAGAGAAATTGCCCGGACAGGTCGTGCGCCTGGATGATCAGCGGGTTTAGCTCGATGTCCCGCACAGGCTCGGCCAGCGCTGCGCTGTTACGAATATCGACCTCTGCAAAGTTTTTGCCCAGCGCCAACAGGGTCACGCTGATGCTGCCCTCGGTGCGGGTCTGGCCAACGTCATCGGCGCTCAGCTTGAAGTTGACCACTTTGCCCGGTGCAATGACTTCGACCTTGCCGTGCAGCATCAGTGGCTGGGGTTGCTGGATGTTCTCGGTTTCGATCCCGTCGATGTAGGGGTAGGTGACGGTCAGGTCGTCCGGGTTGCTCAGGTTGGCGCTGGAGGGGCTCAACTGGATGCCGGGGTCGGTCTCGGACCATTCGGCCTGAAAGGGCACCACCTGTTTGTTGCTCAGGGTGACGGACTGCCATTCCAGCACATGCGGGAACGGGAACTGCGAGGCGCTATTGAGCGGGAACGGGAACACCGGCTCCAGGTCGGTCAGGTAGTCAGAGCTGGCGGGTTTGCGCAGCACAAACAAGCCATTGATGTAGGTGTCAGTCAGTGCCTGGGTGGTGGGGTAGTGCTTGAGCAGCGCCAGATCGTCGGTGGTGTATTGGGTCTCAATCGGCTTGTCTTGCAACTTGATACGCGCACGTTCAAGCAACAACAAAGAGCCACCGAGGTCGGCAACGGCATCCTTGAGTGGCTGGTCTTTGATGGTGTCCAGGTTCTGTTCGAACTGCGCGGTCCTTTCTTCCAGGCTGGCGAGTGGGTGTTTCTCATCCGGTGAACAGCCTCCTGTGGCGAGCAGCGCCAATGAGAGTCCGAGACCAGCCAAGGGGAGTCGCAGATCCATTCTTCAGTTTTCCTGTCCGTAAACGATGCCGAGTAGGAGGACACTAGCAGAAAAAGTTTTTACAGACTGTGTCTGGGGCTTCATGCCAGCTGTTTTCTCACTGATATACTCGCGCCCATTTTTCTACATCCTGTGAGATTCAATGGAACGCTTTATCGAAAATGCAATGTACGCTTCGCGCTGGATTCTAGCGCCGATCTATTTTGGTTTGTCCCTGGGGCTGCTGGCGCTGGCCTTGAAATTCTTTCAGGAAGTGTTTCACGTAATCCCTAACGTGTTTGCGCTATCTGAGTCGGACTTGATCCTGGTCATTCTGTCGCTGATCGACATGGCGCTGGTCGGCGGCTTGCTGGTGATGGTGATGATCTCGGGCTACGAGAACTTCGTTTCGCAACTGGACATCGACGAGCACAAAGAGAAGCTCAGCTGGCTGGGTACGATGGACTCCACGTCGCTGAAAATGAAAGTGGCCGCCTCGATTGTTGCGATCTCTTCGATCCACCTGCTGCGGGTGTTTATGGACGCGCGCAACATCGAGCCTCAGTACCTGATGTGGTACGTGATCATTCATATGACGTTCGTGATCTCGGCGTTTGCGATGGGTTATCTGGACAAACTCACCAAGCATTGATGCCCCCATGCAGCTCGCGGCGCATAACCCGGGCTGCGAAGGCTTTGGGGGCTGTGGTAGTCTGCTCGCCCTTTTTTGGTTCAGGGCGTTTGGGGTCAGCGGTTGCGACTGGCTGGCCAGGAACGTCCCACAGCGGAGCAGTGTTATGTCCGAAGTAAATCTGTCGACCGACGAAACCCGCGTTAGCTATGGCATTGGCCGTCAGTTGGGCGACCAACTGCGTGACAACCCGCCACCGGGCGTGAGCCTGGATGCAATCCTGGCGGGCCTGACTGATGCGTTCGCCGGTAAAGAAAGCCGCGTAGGTCAGGAAGAAATGTCGGCCAGCTTTAAAGTGATCCGCGAGATCATGCAAGCTGAAGCGGCTGCCAAGGCTGAAGCGGCCGCTGGCGAAGGCAAGGCTTTCCTGGCTGAAAACGCCCAGAAAGACGGCATCACCACCCTGGCATCGGGTCTGCAATTTGAAGTAGTGACGGCCGGTGAAGGCGCTAAGCCATCCCGCGAAGACACTGTTCGCGTTCACTATCACGGCACCCTGATCGACGGCACTGTGTTCGACAGTTCCTACGAGCGCGGTGAACCTGCTGAGTTTCCAGTGGGCGGCGTGATTGCCGGCTGGACTGAGGCACTGCAATTGATGAATGCCGGCAGCAAATGGCGCATCTACGTGCCGAGCGAATTGGCTTACGGCGCACAAGGCGTTGGCAGCATCGCCCCACACAGCGTGTTGGTATTCGACGTTGAGTTGCTGGACGTTCTGTAAGAACCCGGTGTTTTAACGCCAGTGGCGGGTTTGCGTGTAAGCCCGCCACTGCGCAAGACGCATCATATTTCTATTTTGGCGTGATGCTCATGGGTGTCAGTCGAGCCGACAGGGCGCAATGCCCGGGCGTAGCAAAATAGAAACAGATTGCGTACTAACTCCTTGAGCACCACCGGCTCGCTGGAGTTAAGCCCCGAGAAATCCAGATCTCCCTGATCGTGCAGTTCGTTCAGCGCTTCTTCTTCCAGTACCGCACAGACTTCCCCGGTTTCTCGATGCAGGATTCGCAGATAGGGGTGTGGACGGTCCAGCCAGGCATCAATTAAATAAGTCATGGGTGTCGTCTCCTTGATGAATATCAATGAGAATAATTCTTATTCAATTAATAGCAAGTGCCTATTGGCGCAATTGTGTTTTTTCTGCGCAGAAATTGCTGTCGGTCAAAGTGACTGGCTTTTTGATATTGCGCATCAGTAGCGGCGGGATTGGAGCGGGGAGGGCGACACCTTCCTGCGCAGGGCGCAGGAAGGAATGCAGCACAATCAGACTTTACGCACGAACTCGGACTTGAGCTTCATGGGGCCGATGCCGTCGATTTTGCAGTCGATATCGTGGTCGCCGTCGCACAGGCGGATGTTTTTGACCTTGGTGCCAACTTTGACCACCAGCGAGGTGCCTTTGATTTTCAGGTCTTTGATAACGGTGATGGTGTCACCGTCGGTCAGCACAGTGCCCGACGCATCTTTGTAGACTTTTACATCGCTGGTGTCTTCAGCCTCGCCATTGGCGGACCACTCATGGGCGCATTCCGGGCAGATCAGCTGTGCGCCGTCTTCGTAGGTGTATTCGGAATTGCATTTTGGGCAGGGTGGCAAAGTGCTCACTTGCGCTCCTTAAAAGTCAGGATGGCTAAAAGGCACGCATTGTATAGGGTTTTGTTGGCGGGCGGGGAAGTGCGGGGTGGTGCGCGCTTATCGCTTGTGCCGAAGGTTGCGGGGAGAGCTTTGGTAGAACGGGGGGACATGCCCCCCGTTTGCAGCCTGCTACGGCGATTACCAGGTGTGAGGTTCAGTGCGTACGTGCGACCGCAAATTCGCTCAACTCCACCAGCGCGTCGCGGTATTCGCTCGGCGGCAGGGCTTCAAGGCAAACAATGGCCTTGGCCACATAGTCGCGTGCCAGTTGGGCGGTGTATTCCAGCGAGCCGGAAGCCTCGACAGCCGCGCGGATGCTTTCCAGGTCTTCAATGCCACCTTTCTGGATCGCCTGGCGAACCAGGGCAGCTTGCTCCGGCGTGCCTTCGCGCATGGTGTAGATCAGCGGCAGGGTCGGCTTGCCTTCGGCCAGGTCGTCACCCACGTTTTTACCCAGGGTCTCGGCATCGCCACGGTAGTCGAGCAAGTCGTCCACCAGTTGGAACGCCACGCCCAGGTGATCGCCAAACGTGCGCAGGGCTTCGCTTTGCTCGGGCGTTGCCCCGGCCAGCGCCGCAGCACTGTGGGTCGAGGCCTCAAAGAGCATGGCGGTTTTGCCGCGGATGACTTCCATGTAGGTTTCTTCGGTGGTGCTGGCATCGCGCACTTTGGACAGTTGCAGCACTTCGCCTTCAGCAATGATGCGCGTGGCTTGCGACAGGATTTTCATCACTGGCATCGAGCCCAGCTCCACCATCATTTCGAAGGAGCGCGAGTACAGGAAGTCGCCCACCAATACGCTCGGCGCGTTGCCCCATGTGGCATTGGCGGTCTTGCGCCCGCGGCGCATGCCGGACATGTCGACTACGTCGTCGTGCAACAGGGTGGCGGTGTGCAGGAACTCAATGGTGGCGGCCAGCAGACGCAAGTCGTCGCCTTCACGGCCTAGAGCCTTGCCACACAGCAACACTAATAAAGGACGAAGGCGTTTGCCGCCGGCCGACGTAATGTAGTCGCCGATTTTTGAGACCAGCGGTACGCGTGAGGTCAGCTGCTTCTTGATGATGCCGTCGACGGCGCTAAAATCGTCCGCAACCGTGCGGTAGAAAGCTTGGGGTTGCATCAGCGACAGGTGCTCCAGAAGGGTTGCGCGGCATGCTAGGTCGGGGGGGATGGCCTGTCAAGGCGCGATGGGCGGCCTCTTGCAACGTGCTGTTGCCTTGCGTACAATCGCGCACCCTGAACTTCCTGGGCAGCACCTGCCTTACGCAATTGCACTTGGGCCGTTCCAGCCCCATGCAGCCATGCCAGCCAATACCTTTACTTATAAAGCGCTGGGTGAGCAGGATTATCGGAGAAATACCATGTCGTACGCAGTAATCGTTACTGGTGGCAAGCAGTACAAAGTAGCTCCAGGTGAATACCTGAAGATCGAAAAACTGGAAATCGCTACCGGCGAATCCGTAACTTTTGATCGCGTTCTGTTGGTTGCCAATGGCGACGACGTGAACATCGGCGCTCCAGTTGTTCCTGGCGCCACTGTTGTTGCTGAAGTGATCTCCCAAGGTCGTCACGATAAAATCCGCATCATCAAGTTCCGTCGTCGTAAGCACCACATGAAGCGTATGGGCCACCGCCAGTGGTACACCGAGATCAAAATCACCGGTATTCAGGCTTAATTTCAGCCTAATTCCTCACTAGGAGAATTGACTCATGGCACACAAAAAAGCTGGTGGTAGTACCCGTAACGGTCGCGACTCAGAAGCCAAACGCCTTGGCGTGAAGATGTATGGCGGCCAGGCTATCATTCCGGGCAACATCATCGTGCGTCAGCGCGGCACCCAATTCCACGCTGGCTACGGCGTTGGTATGGGCAAAGATCACACCCTGTTCGCGAAAGTGGAAGGCGTGATCAAGTTCCAGGTTAAAGGCGCCTTCGGTCGTCGCTATGTAAGCATCGTTCCGAAGACTGCAGTCGTCGCGGCGTAATAGCTTGGTAGCTGGAAGAGCCCTGTCTTGCGACGGGGCTTTTTCGTTTGTGGGATGAGTCTCTTGCAAAACTGTTTGTATGGGCTGCCAGCGCTGGATTTAACGGCCGTTGATTGAGGTCGCTGCGCTCATTTTTGCAAGAGTCTTATGTCTTATGTTTATCGGCTCGTCCTGATGACGAGAGGCGTTTTGTTATGAAGTTTGTTGATGAAGTATCGATCAAGGTAAAAGCGGGCGACGGTGGTAACGGTTGCATGAGTTTCCGTCGCGAGAAGTTCATCGAAAATGGCGGCCCTAACGGCGGTGATGGTGGTGATGGCGGCTCGATCTTCATGGTCGCCGACGAAAACCTCAACACGCTGGTTGACTACCGTTACACCCGTCACTTTGACGCTGAGCGCGGTTCGAACGGCGGCAGCGCGGACTGCACTGGTCGCAAGGGTGAGGACCTGATCCTGCGCGTGCCGGTCGGCACCACGGTGATCGATGCGGGTACGCAGGAAGTCATTGGCGACCTGACCAAGGCGGGTCAGAAGTTGATGGTGGTGCAAGGTGGCTGGCACGGTCTGGGTAACACCCGATTCAAGTCCAGTACCAACCGTGCGCCGCGCCAAACCACGCCGGGTAAGCCGGGTGAGTTGCGTGACCTGAAACTGGAGCTCAAAGTGCTGGCCGACGTCGGTCTGCTGGGCTTGCCGAACGCCGGTAAAAGTACCTTTATTCGTTCGGTGTCCGCAGCCAAGCCAAAAGTGGCGGATTATCCGTTCACTACTCTGGTGCCTAACCTGGGCGTGGTCAGCGTTGATCGCTGGAAGAGCTTTGTCATTGCCGACATCCCGGGTTTGATCGAAGGGGCTTCGGATGGCGCGGGCCTGGGGATTCGCTTCCTCAAGCACTTGGCGCGTACTCGCCTGTTGCTGCACCTCGTCGACATGGCGCCGGTGGAGGGCACTGACAGCGCTGCGGATACTGCTGAAGTCATCGTTAACGAGCTGACCAAGTTCAGCCCGTCGCTGGCTGAGCGTGATCGTTGGCTGGTGCTGAACAAGTGTGATTCGTTGCCGCAGGATGAGCACGATGCACGCGTTAAAGAAGTGGTGGATCGTCTTGAGTGGACAGGTCCTGTGTATGTGATTTCGGCGATTGCCAAAATCGGTACCGACAAGCTGTGCCACGACATCATGCGCTACCTCGAAGATCGTGCTGACCGTCTGGCCAATGACCCTGCTTATAAAGCAGAGCTGGCTGAGCTGGATCAGCGCATCGAAGACGAAGCGCGTGCGCAGTTGCAAGCGCTTGATGACAAGCGTGCTCTGCGTCGCAGTGGCGTGAAGAGCGTCCATGATATCGGTGAAGATGACTGGGACGAAGAAGACGTTGATGACGAAGATGGTCCGGAAATCATTTACGTCCGCGACTGATTTGTTGCAGTAAACTACAGCGCCGCTCAATTGAGCGGCGTTTTAGCATCTACGAAACGGTAATCAAAAAATTTCCATGAGTGGCGCTCGGTCGCGCTGCTCTCAGGCATAGGTTGGATGATGATGCGGAGCAAGGTGACGGGTGCCCAGCGTTGGGTTGTGAAGATCGGCAGCGCATTGCTGACAGCCGATGGCAAAGGCCTGGATCGTGCAGCAATGGGTGTTTGGGTTGAGCAAATGGTCGCCCTGCACGAGGCGGGTGTTGAGTTGGTGCTGGTGTCTTCGGGCGCGGTTGCGGCTGGCATGAGTCGTCTGGGCTGGACCGTGCGCCCGAGTGCCATGCACGAGCTGCAGGCCGCTGCAGCAATCGGGCAAATGGGGTTGGTGCAAGCGTGGGAGTCGAGCTTTGCGGAACATTCCCGTCACACCGCGCAAATTCTGCTGACGCATGACGATTTGTCTGACCGAAAGCGCTATCTAAATGCCCGCAGCACTTTGCGTGCGTTAGTTGAGCTGGGTGTTATCCCGGTCATCAACGAAAACGACACCGTGGTGACCGATGAGATCCGCTTTGGTGATAACGACACCTTGGCGGCGCTGGTGGCCAACCTGGTCGAAGCTGATCTGCTGGTGATTCTGACGGATCGCGACGGCATGTTTGACGCCGATCCGCGAAACAACCCTGATGCCAAAATGATTTACGAAGCCCGTGCTGATGATCCAGCGCTGGATGCGGTCGCAGGGGGCACGGGTGGCGCGCTGGGGCGTGGTGGCATGCAAACCAAGTTGCGTGCCGCGCGACTGGCCGCGCGCTCCGGGGCGCACACGATTATCGTGGGTGGGCGTCTGGAGCGCGTGTTGGACCGTTTGAAGGCGGGTGAGCGCCTGGGCACATTGCTGTCACCTGAGCGCGGTCTGCTCGCAGCGCGTAAGCAGTGGCTGGCGGGGCATCTCCAGACGCGCGGCACGCTAGTGCTGGATGAGGGCGCGGTAGCGGCCTTGTCGCAGGGTCATAAAAGTCTGCTGCCTGTGGGCGTGAAAGCAGTGCAGGGCGGTTTTCGCCGCGGTGAAATGGTGGTGTGCGTGGCGCCGGACGGGCGAGAAGTTGCACGCGGCCTCGCTAACTACAGTGCGGCGGAAGCGCAAAAAATTATCGGGCAGTCGTCAGATGCGATTGTCAGCGTGTTGGGTTATATGGCGGAGCCAGAGCTGGTTCATCGCGATAACCTGATTTTGGTCTGAGTGTGGGGTGCGTATGCGTTTGATCAAGGGGTTGTTGGGGTTGGTGCTGGCAATGCCGTTGCTGGCGTCGGCGCAGGAGATTGGCGCGGTGTCGACCGTATTCAAGCTGGTGGGTCCAAATGATCGCATCGTGGTCGAAGCGTTCGATGATCCTAAGGTTGAAGGCGTTACCTGCTACTTGTCTCGCGCTAAAACGGGCGGTATGAAAGGGGGTTTGGGTTTGGCGGAAGATCGCGCAGAGGCGTCGATTGCATGCCGTCAGACCGGTCCGATCAGCTTTAAGGGTGAGTTGAAAGACGGCGATGAAGTGTTCAAGGAACGCACCTCGTTGGTATTCAAGACCATGCAGGTGGTGCGTTTCCTCGATAAAAAGCGCAATACGCTGGTGTACCTGGTGTACAGCGATCGTCTGATCGAAGGCAGTCCGCAGAACGCGGTCACAGCAATCCCGATCCTGCCGTGGCCTCACGGGTAGCGGCGGTTAGTAAAAAAGCTGCGACAGGGGACACTCTGATCGCAGCTTTTTTATGCCTGTCGATAATGTGAATCAGCGCCTGCTTTTTTACGGGCAATAAAAAACCGACCCTGAGGTCGGTTTTTTAAAAAGCTTATCGCTTAAGCAGCAGTCGCAAGGTTCAACGCCTTGACGTGGCCATTCAGGCGGCTCTTATGGCGAGCAGCTTTGTTCTTGTGGATGATGCCTTTATCGGCCATACGGTCGATAACAGGAACAGCCAGAACATAAGCAGCTTGCGCTTTAGCGGCGTCTTTTGCGTCGATGGCTTTAACTACATTCTTGATGTAGGTACGAACCATGGAACGCAGGCTGGCGTTGTGGCTGCGACGCTTCTCAGCCTGTTTTGCACGTTTTTTGGCGGAAGGTGTGTTGGCCACCGTCGAGCTCCTCGAAAGACTTTTAGGAAATAACAAACAAAATAGGCCGCGAATCATGCCGATGACGTGAAGGCTTGTCAAGGGCGATTGATACGATCCGCTGAGTGGTGGATCGAGGGAGACGGGAGATTTATTTCCGGCGCTTGACCTGTAAACTCGCGAGCTTGGCTCTGTGCTGTTGCGGCGCGCAGTATCGCATAAGTGGACGCTTTGTTCGCCTGCTCTTTCTTTAATAGGCAAAAACTCTTTCAATGAATTTGCTCAAATCGTTGGCTGCCGTCAGCTCAATCACCATGATTTCAAGGGTTTTGGGCTTTGTTCGGGACACGATCATTGCACGCACCTTTGGCGCCGGAATGGCCACGGATGCGTTCTTTATCGCCTTTAAACTGCCTAATCTGCTGCGTCGGATCTTCGCCGAGGGTGCATTTTCGCAAGCTTTTGTACCGATATTGGCGGAGTACAAAAGCCAGCAGGGCGAGGAAGCGACACGCACCTTCGTGGCTTATGTGGCCGGTTTGCTGACCCTGGTACTGGCAATTGTCACTGCGTTAGGCATGATTGCTGCGCCTTGGGTGATCTGGGCCACGGCGCCGGGCTTTGCCACCACGCCAGAGAAATTCCAGCTCACCAGTGACATGCTGCGTGTCACCTTCCCTTATATATTGCTGATTTCGCTGTCTTCGCTGGCGGGTGCGATCCTCAACACGTGGAACCGCTTTTCGGTCCCGGCCTTTGTGCCGACCCTGCTCAACGTCAGCATGATTATTTTCGCGCTGTTCCTGACGCCTTATTTTGACCCGCCCGTGATGGCCTTGGGCTGGGCAGTGCTGGCCGGTGGTTTGGCTCAGTTGCTGTTCCAGTTACCGCACCTGAAAAAAATCGGCATGTTGGTGTTGCCTCGCCTGAACCTGCGCGATACCGGTGTCTGGCGGGTCATGAAACAGATGTTGCCCGCCATTCTGGGGGTGTCGGTCAGCCAGATTTCATTGATCATCAACACGATTTTTGCCTCGTTTCTGGTCGCAGGCTCGGTGTCCTGGATGTACTACGCCGATCGCCTGATGGAATTGCCTTCCGGTGTTTTGGGCGTCGCGCTGGGTACGATCCTGTTGCCAACCCTCTCCAAAACCTATGCCAATAAAGACCGCCAGGAGTATTCGCGAATTCTCGATTGGGGCTTGCGTCTGTGTTTTGTGCTGGTTTTGCCGTGTTCGCTGGCATTGGCGATTCTGGCTGAGCCGCTGACGGTTTCGCTGTTTCAGTACGGCGAGTTCAGTGCGCTGGATGCGGCAATGACCCAGCGCGCCCTGATGGCGTATTCGGTCGGTTTGCTGGGCATTATCTTGATCAAAGTGCTGGCTCCCGGCTTTTACGCTCAACAAAATATTCGTACGCCGGTGAAAATTGCCGTGTTTACCTTGATCCTCACCCAATTGCTGAACCTGGTGTTCATCGTGCCGTTGCAGCACGCAGGCCTGGCGCTGGCAATCAGTGTGGGGGCGTGCATCAATGCGGGCCTGTTGTTTTGGCAGTTACGCAAACAACAGCTATTTGTGGTCCAGCCTGGCTGGACCAAATACCTGTGCAAGCTGTTACTGGCCGTGGCCGTGATGTCGGGCGTTTTGATTGGGCTTATGCACGTGATGCCAGCGTGGGACCACGGTCATATGCTGGAGCGCTTCCTGCGTTTGGGCGGCTTAGTGGTCGCGGGCGTGCTGGCTTATTTCGGCATGTTGTTGTTGCTTGGCTTGCGTTTGAAGGATTTCGCCCGCAAGTCTCTTATGTAGGGTAATGGTCGCTCAGGCGTCTATTTTGTCGCATTGACTGAATTTGCCGTGCGCTGTTGCCTGTTGTAGCGGGCTGGGTGTGGTTATAATCGGCCACTTTATGAGCAAGAAGCGCGTTATGCAGCTGGTTCGAGGCCTTCACAATCTGCGGCCCCAACATCGGGGCTGTGTCGCCACTATTGGCAACTTTGACGGTGTACACCGTGGTCACCAGGCAATCCTGGGTCGGCTGCGCGAACGTGCACTGGAGTTGGGTGTGCCCAGCTGCGTGGTGATTTTTGAACCGCAGCCGCGCGAATTTTTTGCCCCTGAAACCGCTCCGGCCCGCTTGGCACGCTTGCGTGACAAGTTGCAGTTGCTGGCTGATGAAGGCGTTGATCGCGTACTGTGCCTGGCGTTCAACCAGCGTTTAAGCAAGCTCAGCGCCGCTGAGTTTGTGGACACGATTCTGGTGGACGGCTTGGGTGTGCAGCACCTGGAGGTCGGTGACGACTTCCGTTTTGGCTGCGACCGGGTGGGCGATTTTGACTTCCTGCAACAGGCAGGCGCCCTGCAGGGCTTTACTGTAGAGGCGGCGCAAACCGTTGAGCTGGATAGCCTGCGAGTCAGCAGCACCAAGGTGCGTGACGCGTTGGCCAATGCCGACTTTACCCTTGCTGAGCGTCTGTTGGGGCGTCCTTTTCAGATTGCCGGACGCGTGTTGCATGGGCAAAAACTGGCGCGCCAATTGGGCACGCCAACGGCCAATATTCAGTTAAAGCGTCGTCGTGTGCCGCTCACCGGGGTGTATCTGGTCAGTGTTGAGATCGACGGAAAAACGTGGCCCGGTGTCGCCAATATTGGCGTACGGCCATCAGTTGCAGGGGATGGCAGTGCCCATCTCGAAGTACATCTATTGGATTTCGCTGGCGATTTGTATGGCCAGCGTCTGACCGTGGCATTCCACCACAAGCTGCGTGATGAGCAGCGTTTTGCCTCTCTGGAGGCGCTCAAGACGGCGATCAATGCGGACGTCGCCGCCGCCCGAGCCTATTGGCTGGGTCAACCGCTTAAAAAGAGCCTGAAATGACCGACTACAAAGCCACGCTAAACCTTCCGGACACAGCCTTCCCAATGAAGGCCGGCCTGCCACAGCGCGAACCGCAAATTTTGCAGCGCTGGGACAGCATTGGCCTGTACGGGAAGTTGCGCGAGATTGGCAAGGATCGTCCGAAGTTCGTACTTCACGACGGTCCTCCCTACGCCAACGGCACGATTCACATCGGTCATGCGCTGAACAAAATCCTCAAGGACATGATCATCCGTTCCAAAACCCTCTCGGGTTTTGATGCGCCGTACGTGCCGGGCTGGGATTGCCACGGTTTGCCGATTGAGCACAAAGTTGAAGTGACTCACGGTAAAAACCTGCCCGCGGATAAAACCCGCGAGCTGTGCCGTGCCTACGCCACTGAGCAGATCGAAGGGCAAAAAACCGAGTTTATCCGTTTGGGTGTACTGGGCGACTTCGCTAACCCGTACAAAACCATGGACTTCAAGAACGAAGCCGGTGAAATCCGCGCCCTGGCCGAAATCGTCAAGGCGGGCTTCGTGTTCAAGGGCCTCAAGCCTGTGAACTGGTGTTTTGACTGTGGCTCGGCGCTGGCTGAAGCCGAAGTCGAATATCAGGACAAAAAATCCGCTGCCATCGACGTAGCCTTCCCGGTTGCCGACGAGGCCAAACTGGCTGAAGCCTTTGGTTTGGCAGCCCTGAGCAAGCCGACGTCGATTGTGATCTGGACCACTACCCCGTGGACCATCCCGGCCAACCAGGCGCTCAACGTTCACCCCGAATTCACCTACGCGCTGGTCGATGTGGGTGACAAGTACCTGGTTCTGGCTGAAGAGCTGGTTGAGTCGAGCCTGGCGCGCTACAACCTGCAAGGTTCGGTGATTGCCACCACCACCGGCTCTGCGCTGGAGCTGATTAATTTCCGTCACCCGTTCTACGACCGTCTGTCGCCTGTTTACCTGGCCGAGTACGTTGAGCTGGGCGCGGGCACTGGCGTGGTTCACTCCGCACCGGCTTACGGTGTAGACGACTTCGTGACCTGCAAAGCTTATGGCATGGTCAATGACGACATCATCAACCCGGTTCAGAGCAACGGCGTGTATGTACCGTCGCTGGAGTTCTTCGGTGGCCAGTTCATCTGGAAGGCTAACCAGAACATCATCGACAAGCTGACTGAAGTCGGCTCGCTGATGTTTACCGAAACCATCAGCCACAGCTACATGCACTGCTGGCGTCACAAGACCCCGCTGATCTACCGCGCCACCGCGCAATGGTTCATCGGCATGGACAAAGAGCCGGTTGCCGGCGACACCCTGCGCACCCGTGCGTTGCAGGCCATTGAAGACACCCAGTTCGTTCCGGCGTGGGGCCAGGCGCGCCTGCATTCGATGATCGCCAACCGTCCCGACTGGTGCATCTCGCGTCAGCGCAACTGGGGCGTGCCGATCCCGTTCTTCCTGAACAAGGAAAGCGGCGAGCTGCACCCGCGTACCGTCGAAATGATGGAAGAAGTGGCCAAGCGCGTTGAGCTGGAAGGCATTGAAGCCTGGTTCAAGATGGACGCTGCCGAGCTGCTGGGCGACGAAGCGCCGCTGTACGACAAAATCTGCGACACGCTGGACGTGTGGTTCGATTCGGGCACCACGCACTGGCACGTCCTGCGCGGTTCGCACCCAATGGGCCACGAAACCGGTCCGCGTGCCGATCTCTACCTTGAAGGTTCCGACCAGCACCGTGGCTGGTTCCACTCCTCCTTGCTGACCGGTTGCGCCATCGACAACCACGCGCCGTACCGCGAGCTGCTGACCCACGGCTTCACCGTGGACGAAGCCGGTCGCAAGATGTCCAAGTCGTTGGGCAACGTGATTGCACCGCAGAAAGTCAACGATACCCTGGGCGCTGACATCATGCGTCTGTGGGTGGCATCGACCGACTACTCGGGCGAGATCGCCGTGTCCGACCAGATCCTGCAACGTAGCGCGGATGCCTACCGCCGTATCCGTAACACCGCACGCTTCCTGCTGTCGAACCTGACCGGTTTCAACCCGGCCACTGACATCTTGCCTGCTGAAGAAATGCTGGCACTGGATCGTTGGGCGGTTGACCGCGCACTGTTGCTGCAACGCGAGCTGGAACTTCACTACGGTGAATACCGCTTCTGGAACGTGTACTCCAAAGTGCACAACTTCTGCGTGCAAGAGCTGGGCGGTTTCTACCTCGACATCATCAAGGACCGTCAATACACCACGGGCGCCAACAGCAAGGCCCGTCGTTCGTGCCAGACCGCACTGTTCCACATCTCTGAAGCGCTGGTGCGCTGGATCGCTCCGATCCTGGCCTTCACCGCCGACGAGTTGTGGCAATACCTGCCGGGCGAGCGCAACGAATCAGTAATGCTCAATACCTGGTACCAGGGCCTGAGCGAAATGCCAGAAGGCACCGAGCTGGGCCGTGCCTACTGGGAACGGATCATGGCAGTCAAAGTGGCGGTCAACAAAGAGATGGAGAACCTGCGTGCGGCCAAAGCCATTGGCGGCAACTTGCAGGCTGAAGTCACCTTGTTCGCCGAAGATGAACTGGCCGCCGACCTGACCAAGCTGAGCAACGAACTGCGCTTCGTACTG
Organism: Pseudomonas sp. TAA207; assembly: GCF_001529285.1. Classification (NCBI taxonomy): domain Bacteria; kingdom Pseudomonadati; phylum Pseudomonadota; class Gammaproteobacteria; order Pseudomonadales; family Pseudomonadaceae; genus Pseudomonas; species Pseudomonas sp. TAA207. The sequence goes on from NZ_LLWJ01000067.1 coordinate 253,459, forward strand.
ATCACCTCCACGGCCAGTGTCGCGCCGTTTGCATCGGCTCCGGCAGATGCAGTGATCACTGAAGTGGCGGGCCTCAAGCTCAAAGTGGTCAAGTCCGCTCACGCCAAGTGCGCGCGTTGCTGGCATTGCCGCGAAGACGTGGGTATTGATCCACAGCACCCGGAAATCTGCGGTCGTTGCGTAGACAACATTAGCGGCGCGGGCGAGGTACGTCACTATGCCTAACACCAGCACTGCCGGGCGCTTCGGGCGCTTGGGCTGGCTGTGGTTGACCCTGCTGGTTCTGGTCATTGACCAGGCCAGCAAGGTCTATTTCGACGGCGCCTTACAGATGTACCAACAGATCGTCATCATCCCTGACTACTTCAGTTGGACTTTGGCCTACAACACTGGCGCCGCTTTCAGCTTCCTGGCTGACAGCGCAGGCTGGCAGCGTTGGCTGTTTGCCCTGATCGCCGTCGTGGTCAGTGCCGTGCTGGTGGTCTGGCTCAAGCGTCTGGGGCGTGATGACACGTGGCTAGCCATTGCGCTGGCCCTGATTCTGGGCGGCGCGTTGGGTAACTTGTATGACCGCATTGCTTACGGCCATGTGATCGATTTCATTCTGGTGCACTGGCAAAATCGCTGGTACTTCCCTGCATTCAACTTCGCTGACAGTGCGATTTGTGTAGGCGCCGTGATGCTGGCACTGGATATGTTCAAAAGTAAAAAGTCCGGAGAACCCGTTCATGACTGAGCCTCGTATTGGCCAGAACACGGAAGTCACCCTGCATTTCGCTTTACGCCTGGAGAATGGCGACACCGTCGACAGTACGTTCGACAAATCCCCTGCAACCTTCAAGGTCGGTGATGGCAACCTGTTGCCAGGTTTTGAGGCGGCTATTTTCGGCTTCAAGGCCGGTGACGTACGCACCCTGGAGATCCTTCCAGAGAACGCGTTCGGCCAGCCCAACCCGCAAAACGTGCAAATCATCCCGCGATCGCAGTTCAAGGACATGGAACTGTCCGAAGGTTTGCTGGTGATTTTCAACGATGCGGCTAACACCGAGTTGCCCGGCGTGGTCAAAGCCTTTGACGACGAGCAGGTCACCATTGATTTCAACCACCCGCTGGCAGGTAAAACCCTGACTTTCGAAGTGGATATCAAAGACGTCAAAGCGCTGTAAATCCAGTGCCCGGCTGCGGCCGGGCCTGTTTGGCATTATTTTTCTGCGCGTCCCACGAGGCCTAGCATGCACATCAAACTCGCCAACCCCCGTGGTTTTTGCGCCGGGGTGGACCGAGCGATTGAGATCGTCAATCGCGCTCTGGAAGTTTTCGGTCCGCCTATCTACGTACGCCACGAAGTGGTGCACAACAAATTTGTGGTCGAAGACCTGCGCTCCCGTGGCGCGATCTTCGTCGAAGAGCTGGACCAGGTGCCAGACGACGTGATTGTGATTTTCAGTGCACACGGCGTTTCCCAGGCTGTACGCACCGAAGCCGCAGGGCGTGGCCTTAAAGTGTTCGACGCGACCTGCCCGTTGGTCACCAAGGTACATATCGAGGTGGCGCGCTACAGCCGCGACGGCCGCGAATGCATCCTGATCGGGCATGCCGGTCACCCTGAAGTTGAAGGCACGATGGGGCAGTACGACGCCAGCAATGGCGGTGCGATCTATCTGGTTGAAGACGAAAAAGACGTGGCCGACCTGCAAGTGCACAACCCGGAAAAACTGGCGTTCGTGACCCAGACCACTTTGTCGATGGACGATACCAGTCGTGTGATCGATGCCTTGCGTACACGCTTCCCGGCCATCGGCGGCCCGCGTAAGGATGACATTTGCTACGCCACGCAAAACCGTCAGGACGCTGTAAAGCAGTTGGCAGATGAGTGCGACGTGGTGTTGGTGGTGGGCAGCCCGAACAGCTCCAACTCCAACCGCCTGCGTGAATTGGCTGAGCGCATGGCCACGCCGGCGTATCTGATCGACGGTGCCGAAGACCTGCAAAAAAGCTGGTTCGATGGCGTCCAGCGCATTGGCATCACCGCAGGCGCCTCGGCGCCCGAAGTGTTGGTACGCGGGGTAATTCAACAATTGCACGCGTGGGGTGCGACCGGCGCCGATGAGTTGGCTGGGCGCGAAGAGAACATTACGTTCTCCATGCCCAAAGAGCTGCGGGTTCGCTCCATCACTTAAGCCATTTCGCACAATGCTTGCGCCGCCATCTGGTTGCGCAGGCTGATTCTCCCGCTTTTCGCGAGCACTATCTGATAGTGGCTCAGCGCCTCTTTTGTGTGACACACATGCAGTGTCCCCGCTTGAAATGCCCCGGCATTCAGCACAGGCTCGCCGAGCGGGTTAAACCGCACGTAGTGTTTGACGGGTGAATTCCCGGCTATCAGAACGTGCAGGCCGGTGTGTCTTTCGGTGAGCACTGGATTGTTTGCATCGGTATGCCCTTGACCGCTGACGTCCAGAATCACCCTCCAGCCCTTGCTCCAATTTTCTTCCAGTGCATGGATCACTACAGATTGATGGCGTATTAACGCTTCACTGCGGGCTTTGCGCAGGCTGCTGGTCAGTTCTTGCGCAAGGGTTTGGCGTCGTTGCTGCTCAATGAGTGTGTTGTAGGCCGGACTGGCAAATTGGGCCGTAATGGCCAATATCGACAACGTAAGCAGCAACTGAATCAGGCTCATGCCTCGTTGGTACACGTTTAATCTCCCTGAAACTCAATGCCCTGATCAGTCCTAGGTATAGCTGGGAGCCTGGCTGCCGCCGATCTTTTTGGCGGTGCCAATCATTGCGCCATGTTTAGGGCTTTTAGCGTGGCTGCGGCTTACGTATTGCAGCGAAAAACCCTTCATCAGCTTCAGTCGTGTCCCGTCTGTGTGCAGTGAACTCAAGGCTAGGCTTTTGGCATGACGACACAGGACGTGTCGCCTCGGTGAATCCTCAAGGATGAATGTGATGCGGCGTTGTAACCAACACCCACAAGCGGGCATGACCTTGATCGAAGTCTTGATTGCCACGCTGATATTAAGTGTTGGTCTTTTAGGGGCGGCAGGCGCTCAAATCAAAGCGTTGAAATACGTCGACAGCGCGCTGATGAGCACTCAGGCCAGTTTTATCGCGTATGACATGTTGGACCGCATACGGGCCAATTCGGCGGGTGATTATCGTACCTCGGCGTTGACGGCCACCCATCACGGCATCAGTGCGACCAACGTCGCGGGACAGGATCTGAATGAGTTCAAGCGCAACATCCGTCAATTTGCGGGTGACAGTGCGCGGGGCGCTATTTCGGTCAGCGAGCAGCAAGTGACCATTCACCTGGAATGGGACGATTCGCGTGCAGAAGGGCTGGATGGGGCTTTTCAGTCATTCACCCTGCGCAGCCAGTTGCTGCTTCAGCATTCAGTGCTAAGCCATGAGCAAGTCTGACGCAGGCTTCGGCTTGATCGAGCTGACGGTTGCGATGGCGTTGGGCTTGCTGCTGGTGTTGGGCATGACTCAGATCTTTTTGAGCGCCCGCGGGAGCTATTTAGCGCAAGGTGCATCCGCCCAATTACAGGAAGACGCCCGGTATGTATTGAGCAAAATTGCTCAGGAAGTCCGTATGGCCGGCATGTTCGGTTGCCTGCCGAGCGAACGGATGATCGATGCGCCTTCAGCGTTTAAAACGCCGATCTTCTGGAGGGGAACTGTGAGTGCAGGTGCGCTGCATATGATCAGCGCAGATGTGGGGCTTGTTTCCGGCAAGCCTGACTGGACCGTCGTTACAGATTGTAAAAAACGCGCTCAGGCATTTTCGGGTGCGCAATTGGCCTTAGCCCCAGGAGAAATTGGCTTCCCTATACGTCAGGTTGTTTACCTGTTTGAACAGGGCCAATTGAAAAGCGGGCTTACCAAGTCAGTACTTTTGGACAATGTAGCGGCGTTCGATGTGAGTTTTGGTATGTCCAGTTCCAGAGAGACGCAGCCCGTTGTGCACTATGAGTCCAGCCCTGTGGACCCTTCACGTATTCGCAGTGTGCGTATCGCGCTGACAATGAGAGACCCCACGTTGCGGGTCAAAGACCAGGCTTACCATGTGGTGGTCGCCTTACGTAATCGACTGGGATAGGGCAGGGGTATGGCGCTGGGCTCACGTACACAAAAAGGCATGGCGTTATTGGTCAGTCTGATTTTTTTGATGCTGCTTAGCCTGATGGGGCTTGGCGCACTCGAAAATGCCGGGCAGCAGGAAAAAATGGCAGGCAGTGTGCGGCTCGCTCATCAATCTTTTCAGGTCGCTGAAAGTGCATTGCGCATCGGGGAATCGTGGCTTCACATGCAGTGGGCTGATATGGCCGAATGCGTTTCGATAGCGCACTGCGCTCCGCCTTCTGAGGTGAAAGCACGTCTCTCGCCCGGTATTGATCCGCAATCGGGGGTGAATTGGGTGCGCGTGGCAGATGGTTTGTACGGCATCCAATTCCTGGGGCGTAGCAGCGAAGCGCTGGCCTCATCAGCGGGAGGCTCTACCCATCTGTACCGCGTAAGCGGGATTGGATTGCGAGGTCAGTCGCGCACAGTGCTAGAAACTATTTACGCCCGTTATCAAACCTCGGACGAAGGCGTTGGAATGCCTGCACGTCAGAGCTTTCGCCGGAGCATGTGGCGACAGATTCAATAGGAAATGCGCAATGTTTAGACCTGACGCAGGTTTCACCCTGATCGAATTGATGATCGCGGTGACGATCATCGGTATCCTTGGAGCCTTCGTTTACCCGCTCTACAACGATTATGTGAAGCGCGCGTATCGCGCTCAAATTGTCGTACTCCTGTCAGAGCAAGCCCAAAGTCTAGAGCGTTTTTATACGAAAAACGGGTTATATAGCGGCATGCAAGAACTCAGTGAGGGCAATGAGCACTACAACATTGCGTCGAATCTTGCTGATCACGGGTTTGTGTTGAGCGCTATACGTAAGCAAGGTTTTGCGATGGCAACCGATCCGTGTGGAGATTTCACGCTGACGCATACCGGTTTAACCTCGATAACCCAGGCCGCCCCGAACCTCACAGCGCAGCAGTGTTGGGGGCGCTGACACTTTATTTTGATGATGGGTTGGATGCATAGATGGCTAGGCAGCAACGGGTGGTGATTGTTGGAGGCGGGGTGATAGGCCTGTTAACGGCGTTTAATCTGGCCGCCGACGTTGAACAGGTGACTTTGTTGGACCGCAACACCGTTGGGCAGGAGTCTTCATGGGCGGGCGGGGGCATTGTTTCGCCGCTTTACCCTTGGCGCTACACCCCTGCGGTCACGGCGTTGGCTCATTGGTCGCAAGATTTTTATCCGCGTTTGGCTGAGCGCTTGTTTGCCTCTACTGGCGTCGATCCTGAAGTTCATACAACGGGTTTGTACTGGCTGGATCTGGATGATGAAGCCGAGGCGTTGGCATGGGCCGAGCGTGAAGGCAGGCCTCTGAGTGCGGTGGATATTTCATCGGTTGAAAGTCGTGTACCTGTGTTGGGTCATGGTTTTTCTCGCGCCATTTATATGAAAGACGTGGCCAACGTGCGTAACCCGCGTCTTGTTAAGTCGCTTAAGGCAGCGCTGCTGGCGATGCCCAATGTGACCATTCATGAGCAGTGTGAGGTACAGGGTTTTATTCTTGATGGCACAACCATCAAGGGGGTCGACACGGCTCAAGGCCCGATGCTTGGCGATGAAGTGGTACTGGCCGCGGGTGCCTGGAGTGGCGAGCTTCTCAAAATCTTGAACCTGGAGTTGCCCGTAGAACCTGTAAAAGGTCAGATGATTTTGTACAAATGCTCGTCTGATTTCTTGTCGTGCATGGTGTTGGCCAAAGGGCGCTACGCAATACCGCGTCGTGACGGCCATATTTTGATTGGTAGCACCTTGGAGCACGAAGGCTTTGATAAAACGCCTACCGAGTCGGCGCTTGAAAGCCTGAAAGCGTCGGCCGTGGAGCTGATCCCTGCGTTGGCCGATGCCCAGCCTGTGGCGCATTGGGCCGGCTTGCGGCCAGGTTCGCCTGAAGGCATACCCTATATTGGCCGGCTGCCAGGCTTTGAAGGCTTGTGGTTGAATTGCGGGCACTATCGAAACGGACTGGTGTTGGCACCGGCTTCTTGCCAGTTGTTTGCCGATTTGTTACTGGGGCGAAGCCCCATCATCGACCCTGCCCCATACACACCGCAGGGGCGAGTTTAATCGTGTAGTCGCTGACGAGGCACGAGGCAGCGCTCGTAAACCTGATGGCTGCGGTATGTCTGAAGCGTCGGGTTGAATGGCTTTACGACGGCTATGCCGCCGATCACAGCCTCGTGTTACTCGTCAGCGACTACACGTTGGTGTTTCTTCGCGTTTTTATGTAGTCGCTGACGAGGCACGAGGTTGCGATCGAGTGCGCAGCGCTCGTAAAGCTGATGACTGCGATGCGTCTGAATCACCAGGTTGAATGGTTTTACGACGGCTTTGCCGCCGATCACAGCCTGGTGTTACTCGTCAGCGACTACACGTTCGCGTTTCTTCGCGTTTTTATGTAGTCGCTGACGAGGTACGAGGCTGCGATCGAGTGCGCAGCGCTCGTAAACCTGATGACTGCGGTGCGTCTGAATCACCGGGTTGAATGGCTTTGCGACGGCTATGCCGCCGATCGCAGCCTCGCGTTACTCGTCAGCGACTACACGTTCGCGTTTCTT